>JAKAEH010000044.1 GCA_021825955.1 bacterium
ATATGGAGTGGTGTATCGACCATAACCAATTTCGTCATTGATTTTGATAGCACCTTCTTCTTGAAACTTAAAAAGAGCTTCTTTTCTATCTTTATGTGTTAGGGTTTGTTTGTCTTTTAAGTCTTCGTCTGAAGGATATTCTATTTGTTCCTTATGTAAGTTAATATACGATTGATGATAAAGCTCCACATATACTAAATATGCTTTATCTAAATCTTCTTTCGATAAATCTTTTAACATAATATTTTTATATTTATATTTGTTCCAATTATACCTTTTTCCTTACAATTATCTAGAAAAACTTGTATTACAGGACAAAAAATATTAAAATCAGTTTAACAATTCGGAGCCTAAACTTTGGAAACAAAGCATGGCTAAAAACCTTCTCAGGAGCAATCTCCTCGTCAGAGCCTGAGAAGGTCGTATCTCGAAAGGGATACGTGCGGCGCAAGCCGTGCTGGCGGGGAGTTTTTATTGTATGAAACCGAAAGAAGTTGGTATAAAAGATGCAACGATTTTATTATTCAAAAGTATATCGGCAATTATTGTAAGGATTTTTTATTTCTTTATTTTTATATTTGCGATTTGGTGGATATTTAATAAAATATATAGCTTATATTACGAGAGTGAGAAAAAACCATTCTGGAAAGGAACAAAACGTGTTCAAGTCTGCAAAGTTCCATATTATTCAAGTAAAGATTGTTATCAGTTAGATGTAAGTTTGCTGGATAATAATAAAGCCCGAATCAATTTTAATAATGGTGGTTATCTTATTCTTAATAACCTAACTTGTTATTTTGCAGCCAAAATTGATGATGGACCAAGATATGTCTTTTGTCGAAGTTGGGATAAGGACAATAACCGATGGGATCTACTTCCAAACTGGCGATATTATTAAAGTAATAAAGTGAAAAATCTAAAACGCTATTATCAAGCGTGGGAGCTTCGCCAACAAGGCAAGAAACTACGCGAAATTGCCCAAATTATGGGCAACAAGAGCCCAGAGAGCGCCAGATGGATGATTTCCTATGTAAATTACCGTATTGACGACAAAAGGCTAAAGTCTAAAGAATTGAGGCGGTTAATAGAAAAATATAGAAGTACTTAAGTAGCTATATTGAATTTTTGATATAACCATTGAAAAACACTGTTTATCTTAGATTTTGTTTGACTGCTTAGGTTAATGGTTTCATTATTTTCAACCTTCTCTAAAAAACCCCTGGCTAAGATCTCTTTTCTCCCATCAGCTATTTCAGAATTAGCTCTATTTTGATCGCCGGTTGGTTGAGCTTGTCCTAATACGTATTTATAATAATCTTGAGTATTAAAAACATCCTCGATTCCATTACAATCTTTTATTTTCAATATGTGTTCATGAGCAAGAGTGTCATCATTATTATAGAACTCCTTTTTTAATAAGGTATATGCCTTCCTGCCGCCTTTAGCATCATCGTCAAAAACAGCTTTATATTTAAAACCCCATCCTATAAGAACACTAACTAAATTAGGAACATTATGCACGCCACATGCAGGAACAAAATATAATTTGTCGTTTTTACCTAATAATTTTCTGAATGCTGAAAGATAATAATGATCGGTAATACCTTCTACAACAACATTGTATCTTTCTCTGTCGACAAAAGAACTTATGCTACTCATTCCCATTGCTGTAATTATTGGCGATAAAGCATCCATACTACCATTATCAGGCCTAGAAGCGAATTGACTGACTGTTTCAATTTTAGTTCCTTTTGATTTTGAATTAGATACGAGTCGAATCCGAGAGAATTCTGCTCCTTATGTACCTATTAACTTACCATTATGTGTCAAATAAATTATCTGAGCGCCTTTTGCAGCTAGTTCTTCAAGAACTTTTTTTGCATCTAGCTGTGCTTTTTCATGCAGATTTTGTCCAGGCTCATCAACTAACAAAATAAGATTGTTAAGATTTTCCGTTGCACCTAAAGCTCTTAATCGTAGATGGAATGCGCTAAACCATCTGAAACCCATACTTTTTTGCTCGAGCCATAGTGGCTTATTATCTGTGCCTTTAATCATAAAGGTTACTTTTCGCGGTTCTTGCTGGTTAATTCGGACAACAAATTTATATTTTGTATCATCAGTAAGGTTCAATTGCTGTGACCATGATTTATTGAAATCATCAGTTGCTTTTGTGCTAATATCTTCCAAAGTTGCCTCAAGCTGTCTTGAATCCGAAATACTTGCTACTGTCATTAGGTTAACGTCAAAAACTTTTTCAAAATCTTTAACAGCCGCATTGGTTGCTATTTTTGTTATTTCAATATCAGAAGGTAAAAAGTCAGTAAAGTATCGATATAGTGTAATTACGGGTATTTTTCCTAATATTCTCTCTCTAAATATCTTAACTAAACTTTCTTTTGTCACTTCTGGGGGTTTTGCTTCAGCTGTCCCCGGATGAGCATTTGGATCTGGCTCTGGAGATGTGGGAGGATTAAATTCAAATGATGTGAAATAATCATCTTCAATTATAAGTTCTCCTATCGCATTTGCACCCTCTGTCCAAATTCGCCTTATTTCTACAGTTTTTGACGATTTAAAAAAATCGTCTATTCGTTGATCATTGAACCCTTTTTTTATATCGGCTATATCTTCATCAGATAATAGGAATTTACATGTCACTTCAGTATTACTACTATCCATCCGTTTTTGAAGTCTTACAAAGTCTGGCCCAGGTCCTTGCTTAAAAAATTCTAAAGCCTCAAGAGCAGCACTTTTGCCTGCTTCATTCTGGCCGGCTAATACTGTAATGGAGTCTTTTTCAGATAACCTGCTTTCACCCGTATCAATGATTGACTTGAATCCTTTTATCCTAAATGAAATTAGCTTCATATTTTAATATTTATTTTTATATTCAGATAAATTGTACTCTGATTCTTACAATTCTTCAATTCGTCACATTTATTTTATATAATTGTTTTAAATGGTAAAACTAAACTTGATAGATTTAATAGCGGTTTGGGGTGCCATTACTGGAAGTGCTGGTCTTGTATTTACTTACTTCAATTACAAAAGAGATCAAGCTGACATCAAATTAACTTTTACCAAGAACTGGAAAATAATTGGAAATCATCCATACGACCCAAAAGAAACATATGCTTCACTAACAGTTGCTAATAAAGGACGAAGACCGGTAACTATAACAAAAACTGCCGGTATTTATCTAAAAAATAAAGGAGGTTTTATTTTTTCCGATAGCATGATTTATGGAAGTCGAGAGCTTAAAGAGGGTAAAAGTGCAGATTTTCTAACAAAACAAAAAGATCTCGATCTTAAAAATATAAGCTATTTTGCTGCTTATGACGCTGTAGGGAATATATATAGATTAAATATGTCGCCATTTTATAAAAGATTTATATATTGGTTATTGGACAAAACCCATTTAAAAGTTAAACAATCAGTTGTTTTATCGAAAAGCTAACTGACTAACCTGGGTTCTAAATGAGTCCGCCCAGTCACCCATTCGACAAGCTCAGGGTTTACTACCCATCAATTTCAGGGTTTACTACCCATCAATTTCAGGGTTTACGACCCATCAATTTCAGGGTTTACGACCCATCAATTCCAGGGTTTACTACCCATAAAAATATATTTATGGAATGGCATATTTACATTCTTCTTTGCGATGAGAAAACTTTTTATGTTGGTCTAACATCAAATATTCAAAATAGGTTAGAATCACATAAGTCTGGATATAATATTGGAACGAAAAAGTTTTCTCAGATACGGTTAAAATATACAGAAAAATATTCAAATAGAAAATTAGCTGAAAAACGTGAAAAACAGCTTAAAGGGTGGAGTCATGCAAAGAAGAATGCTTTAATAGAAGGAAATATTGAGTTATTAAAACAATTGAGTAAATCCTGAGATTGTCGAATATGAGTATCAGGTAAATGGTGAGCTTGCCGAACCATCCCGTCAGTCACCCAAAAAAAATATAGAACAAAATAAAATCAAATTAATATTTTAGTTGAATATTTTTTGAACCAATTAGATATATCTTGAAGTGTCAACTTATCGTTAGCTACAGCAAGCGTGAAGGTCACTTCCTGTTTATGTCTGTTCATGAGTTTATATCCATTTGAGGCAAGAAATATACCAGCTGATGAGAGGGCAGTTCTCTTATTTCCGTCAATAAAAGGATGATTTTTTAAAAGAGATTGTAATAAAGCTGCGGCTTTATCAAATAGTGTCTGATATAAATCAACTCCATCAAAAGTAGCTTGAGGTCTGGCAATTGCAGATTTTATAAGTCCTAAATCTCTTACTCCGGCAGATCCCCCAAAACGTTTTATCATCTGATCGTGAATTGCCAAAACCTGTGTAATAGAAAGATAGCATGTTGTATCGTTCATTATTTTTGAGCTAACTCATGAAGTACACTTTCATGATCATTGACGAAATCATCAACCATTTTCATAAATTTTGGATCCACATCTGCGGCAAGTGTATGCTTTTTAGCAATAATACGTAGATCTTGACCTTCCTTTTCCACCACCACCTCAGACCCTTCTTTTAAGTTCAATTCTGATAAATACTGATGCGGAATAGTAACTGCTATTGAGTTGCCGTTTTTATATAAAGTTTGTATTAACATGTTTTAATTGTACTGACGAAGTACTGACATGTCAAATGTAATTTATCGAATTTCTTTTACTCTTCTTTTTAGTTTTCTCACTGCCCCGTGCATCCCCTTTTTCAAGACTTGTTTAACTTTTTTCATACTCTAACCTTAACAGGATGAAAGAGGGATGTCAATAAGCTTGTTCCATTTCAGAGCGTTTTGTCACCGCTGATAAACTAATTCTACCTCCAGATAATACTCCTACTGCTGGACCCAATACTCCATTTACATAAATGTATCCTGCAATTTCATTACCTACCGCAACCAAATCAGCCAGCTTTAATTCGTGTTTTTTAAACTTTAGCCAATAACTCAGAGGGTTTGTAAATCCCTCTGCTCCACAACCATCATCATGGTCCATCATTTCAATCTTTATCCGGTGTCCTTTATATCTCGGATCTTTTGATATTTTTCTAATCTCTTGCCACACACCGATATGAGAATATATTTCAGTCAAAATATTACTTCCTAAAAATAATCCTGATAAAAAATTTCCATCAATTGTTTCTGGTCGCAAACCTTGAGCTCCCATTGCGGCTAAAAAATCAATAAATCCCGATCCCATTATTCCAAACGAACCTGGAACAGCAATTCCACTCTTATTAACTCTACGTTTATCAACGCACGCTAGTTGAAAAACGTATGTCCCGTCATCTTGCATTGGCTCGCTAGGTTCATAATTTCCTCCTTCTGTTTTTCCGTCTAAATTTTTCAAAACCGCTAAGATTGAACCAAAATTATATAAAATACCTATAGTTAATCCGGCTGTAAACGCTCCACCATTTACCGCTATTTCTTTAATATTTTGTAAATCAACTTTAGGAAGAGAGCCCCTTGCAAGGTTAAGGGCAAGATCAACACCCTGATGAATTGAATTTCCTAAATGTGCCAAACTAGCTTTTGCATCCTCAGCAACTGGCACCCCTAAATAATTAAGTCCGATCATAGCTACGGCTGGCAAAGCCATTAATGAAGTTGCTTTCACAAAATTTAGCACAACCTCAGAACCTGTTTTACCAGCTCTTTCAAGCAAAGCTCTCCTTCTATCAGAACGATCAAATGAATTATCGTAACCTGGTAACCTTCCCATAATATTTTATGAAGACTGTATTATAGGACAACTACCCACTGTTTTGCAAATTATTATTTGTTTCAGTAGGTAGTTTTTAGAATTCTTGTTTATTAGAACAATCATCTTTCTTCTTAGGTTTAGCTTATTGATAAATAAATAATTTCAGTCTTTTTTCAGAAAAAATATTATAATTATATAAGTTGTTGGTTAAGTTACAAAATAACTAAGTAACCAACAAACTAATTAACAGTTCTATAAATAAATATTATGATGCACTATTGGAACTACGACTTGGGCTACGGTATAAATCCGGGTTTTTCGTTTTTGGGGTTTCTCTTTCAGGTTCTTTTTTGGGGTATGATAGTCTTACTTATTGTCAGGTTTTTTAGATCTTCTCACTCGTCACACTGTTGCCACAACGATGAAATGGAAGAAGTTGAAGGAGATAGAAGTCTTGATATAATCCGTGAAAGATATGCCAAAGGCGAGATTGATAAGAAGGAATTCGAACAGCTGAAAAAAGACCTATCTTAAGTAGTGAGCGCCAAGACTTTTGGGACGATTTAAAGCATATTGAGTTATAGCGAGTGCAACTTCGGATAAATTAAGCACTTCAATTAATTCATATGAAATTCCGCGTTTTTTTTTAATTTTTTCAAGTTGTTTTTTGTATGATTTAAAAGTTTTTAAAGCTCCTGACAATTCTTTTTTTGTTCTTACAATCCCCACCTTTTCCCACATGAGTTTTTGGATATTTGTTTTTATTTTATTTAATGTCTTACTGTCATTCCCTCGAAGGAGGGAATCCAGACTAAAATTACTTCTCTGAATCAAATTGGAAACACTGGATCCCCGCCTCCGCGGGGATGACACAATAAACTTTCCAATCCGTTTCCCGTACACCACTCCTTCCAAAAGCGAATTTGACGCCAGTCGATTTGCCCCATGTACCCCGGTTGCCGCCACCTCTCCCACGGCATATAAATTTTTTATGGACGTTTTTCCATTAAGGTCAGTAATGATGCCTCCACATTGATAGTGAGCCGCTGGCGTAACTGGTATACGATCGTGAGTAAGATAATAGCCATAAGTTTTTAGTTTTTTATAAATATTTGGCAGTTTTTTAATAATCTCTTTTTTATCCAAGTGAGCCATTGTCAAAAAAACTTCACTGGTTTTTTGTTTTTCAAAAACAGCCCGAGCTTCAATATCCCGTG
>JAKAEH010000045.1 GCA_021825955.1 bacterium
TATTATTACCGATTCAAATTCTTCAAAAAAAGATATTGTTAAGTATGTAGATGTTCCGGAAAGCCGGGTAAATGTGATTTATCTTGCTGCCGGAGAAGATTTCAAAAAATTGGAAATTGGAAATTGGAAATTGGAAATTCAGAAACGTTACAATCTTCCGGAGCGTTTCGTATTGTATGTAGGAGATGTTACATGGAACAAGAACCTTCCAAGGCTCTTAGAAGCAGTAAAGCAAATCAATTTGCCACTGGTTATGGTAGGAAAAGCATTAGTATCCGAGGATTACGACAGGACAAATCCCTGGAATGATGATTTGGTAAAAGTACAGCAGGAAGCGGAGGCAAACACTAATGTTATAAGGTTGGGATTCGTATCAAACGAGGATTTAGTAGGAATTTATAATATGGCCACAGTTTTTATAATGCCTTCTCTTTATGAAGGTTTTGGTCTTCCGGTTTTGGAGGCTATGGCAAGCGGATGTCCGGTTATTACAACAAAAGAAGGTTCTTTGCCGGAAGTGGCGGGAGAAGCAGCCCTTTATGTTGACGCATACAGTACGGAAAGTATTGCCGAAGGTCTTAAAAAAGTTTTTAACGATGAAAATCTACAAAAAGAACTGTCTAAAAAGGGATTAAAAAGAGCAGCTGAATTTTCCTGGCAAAAAGCCGCCAAAAACACACTAAGTGTTTATCGGCAAGTACTAAGCCAATAGTTCATAAAGTTATAAAGTTCATAAAGTACTTTGCGGATAATTAGCATTAGCACTATAAACTTTAAGAACTAGAATGGTATTCACATTATGAACATTATAAACTTTAAAAACATTATAACTAAGCTCGTGCGGCACGAGTTAATTAGCGGAAGCTTTTATCTTTTTGTCGGCGGAATGTTGGCCAATTTTGTTGCTTTTATCTATAATTTATTTTTAGCAAGGACATTGGTTCCGGTTGACTACGGAGTATATGGAAGCCTTCTTTCTATAATTACCCTTTTAGGAGTACCTGTTTCTTCTTTGGGCCCGGTAATCGTAAAGTTTTCCGCAAACTATTTTGCAAAAAACGAAAATGACAAGGCTGCCAAGCTTTACAGTCAGATGTTTAAGTTTATATCCCTAATTACAATTTTGATATTTCTGATTTTTGTGATCTTTTCGGGATACATACAAAATTTCCTCCATATACAAAACACTTCTTATATTATTTTTTCGGGGGTAATTATTGCATTTTTCTACCTTAACCTTGTTAATGGATCTTATATTCAGAGTATTCTTAAGTTCCATTTCCTTGCTTTTATAAATGTTTTGGCTTCCGTTGCAAAACTTTTAGTGGGAGGGGCGCTTATTTTAGCGGGCTTTAAAATTTTCGGGGCCTTAGGGGGAGTTTTTGCAATGGCATTGACCACATTTCTTTTTAGTTTTTGGCCGTTACATTTTATTTTTAAAAATATAAAAAATAATAAAAGCGCAATCCCGATTAAAGAAATAATTTCTTATGCATTACCGACTTCTTTTGCAATTTTTTTTCTTGCATCCTTTACCTCCACAGATGTAATTTTGGTAAAACATTTTTTTAACCCGCATCAGGCCGGATTTTATGCGGGGCTTTCATTGGTAGGTAAAGTAATATTTTACTTTACAAGTCCTATACCTATGGTTATGTTTCCTCTTTTGGTAAAAAGACATACTTTGGGGAAAAATTTTAACGGATTATTTTATTTGGCACTTTTGCTTGTCGTACTGCCCTCGTTTGCAATAACCGTTTTCTATTTCTTATTTCCGTCTTTCGTAATAAGGCTGTTTTTGGGCGGAAAAGATTATTTGGCAATTATTCCATATTTGGGATTCTTTGGAATATACCTTTCGATATTCAGTCTGGTTAATGTCTGCGTTAATTTTTTCCTCTCCGTAAATAAAATGAAAATCGTCCCCGTGGTAGTGTTGGCAGCCGTATTGCAAGCGATTCTAATCGGTTTATTCCACAATAGTTTCTACCAAATAATAGGGTTGTCCATTTTGGTAACCTTATCACTCCTAATTTTTTTGTTGGTTTATTACATTTTTCTGTTTGGCAAATTTAAAAAAATTCCCGAACCCGCCTTTGTGGAAACGGCACCAATTACCTAGATAGTGGATAGTAGATATTAGGCAATATTCGGCAACATCTGGCAATATTCGGCAACATCTGATATAGTAAATAAATATGCAAATTCCTCCAAAATACAAGATGACCCGGGACATGATAGATTTAATTGTCCAGGTTGAGGCAAAAAAAACCTTTTGGAAAATTTACCCGTATCTCCTCTAACAATAAATAATTTACAGCGTCAAAGTCTTTTAAAAAGTTCTCTTTTTTCGGCAAAAATAGAAGGGAACACCCTTGAAGAAAATGATTTAAATCATTTAAATAATTTAGATTCGAATTTAAAAGAGAGGATAGAAGTAGAAAACATTGTAACAGCATTTAATTATGTTAGAAAAAATTCCGACAAAAGAATTAATAAAAGTTTTTTATTGGACCTGCATAAAATTGTCATGAAAGGTTTAACTGCAGATTCGGGAAAACTGAGAATAGAACCAAGTGCAATATTCAACCAATCGGGATTTCCTGTTTATATGCCTCCGCCTCCTTCGGAAATAGATAATTTATTGACAGGGTTTTTTGATTACATAAATTCAAAAAAAGAAAAAATATTCTTATAAAAGCTGCGCTTATTCATATAACATTTGAAAAAATACATCCGTTTTTAGACGGTAATGGAAGAGTAGGAAGACTTTTATACGAAGTTATCCTTGCTAAAGGAGATTACCATTTTAATTGGCTTTTGTCTTTAGAAGAGTTAATAAATGAAAGGAAAGAAGAATATTATATTTACCTTGATAAAAATGATGCTACTTCTTTTATAGAATTTTCCCTGGAAATTTTATTAAAATGTGCGGAAAAAGTATTGGATAAGCTTAGCGACCAGAAAATATTGAAAAGTGAGGAGATACTGCTTCCAAGGAGAAAAGAAATATTGGATATAATAAGAGACCACGATGCTATTTCTTTGGATTCTATTAAAAGACGTTTTTTAAAAATTCCGGATAGGACAATAAGATACGATTTAAAAAAACTGGAAGAAAAAGGTTTTATTATTAAACTGGGAACAACACGGGGGGCTGTTTATAAAGCAAAACAGTGGCAAAGCCAAAAATTTCATTGTATAATCTAATAAGCTAGAAGTTTTGAAGTTAGACTTTCTTGACTCTTTTGATATTGAGTCTTTGAAACCAAGAATTCTTGAAATCCGGAATTCAAATTCAAGAAAATCCAATTTCTCACATCAAAAATTCTAAGAATTATGGAGTTAATTACTTTACAAAATAAGGATTCACAAAAACTCATTAAGGACGTTGTGTTCCACCCATATGTCGTTCACGAAGATGCTTCGGGAGTTTTGGTAGAAACTTTAAGAAAAGATTGGCATGATATTTACGGAGAAGGAAGGGAATTTTTCCAGCAGTATTATTCCGAAACCCCTTCTAATTTGGCAAGAGACGAAGACGTCTGGCATTATCATCCAACAATTCAAGACGACAGATTTTCCGTGGTTAAAGGAGAAATTGTGGTAGCTATTGCGGATAATAGGGAAGAGTCGGAGACAAAAGGCCTATTGAATCTTTTTTATATTAATTCCAGAAAAGACCCATATATTGTTTTAGTGCCAAGAAGAACATTGCACGGATTTATGGTAGTTTCTAACGAGTCTGCAATCCTTATAAACTTTCCGACCGGTTTTTATAACCTGTCCGAAGAAGGAAGAATGCCGTATGTAAAAGAGCAGATAAAAACACCGGACGGAGTACTGTTTTCCTGGGATTTGGTACGTAAGCAGTTAGGACTGCCAATAACAAATGGTAAATAAACAAATGACTAATATGCAAATGAATGATTTAATTATTTAAATATTTATTTGAAATTTGCTTATTTGCATATTTATTTATTAAAAAGATATTAAAATATGACTACTGCCTCTATTAATTAAAATGCTAAAAATTAAAACTCTTTCACTAGTGGTGCCGGCCTATAAACAAGAAAAAACAATAGTTCAAGATGTTAAAAACCTCGATAAGGTTTTGTCGTCTCTTCCTCTTAAATACGAAATATTAGTCGTAGTTGACGGTTTTCTCGATAAAACCTACGAACTTCTGCAAAACCTAAAACTTAAAACTAAAAACCTAAAGGTTTACGGGTATGAAAAAAATTATGGTAAAGGATATGCAGTAAAATACGGAATGCTTAAGGCACAAGGGGATATAATCGGTTTTATGGACGCCGGAATGGATTTGGACCCTTCGGAAATATCGGTTGCCTTGGATTTAATGGAATGGAATAAAGCAGATATTATAATAGGAAGCAAACTTCATCCCGAATCAAAAGTAAATTACCCTTTTTGGAGGAAAATACTTTCCTGGGGATACAGGACTCTAACCCATATTCTTTTCGGATTTAACGTTAAAGATACTCAAGTGGGAATGAAATTTTACCGCAAAAAAGTTGCCCACGACGTGTTTTCAAAAATAGTAATTAAAAGATATGCTTTTGATATAGAAGTATTAACTGTAGCTTATAAACTAGGATACAAAAAGATTTATGAAGCGCCTGTTAAGCTTAATTTCCAAAGGGCCGCAGGGATTACCACAAACGGTTTTTGGAAAGTAATATTTTGGATGCTTTGGGACACGGCAGCAGTTTTTTATCGTCTTAAAATCACAAGATTTTACGATAAAAAACAGCCAGTTATAAAGTAGAAAGTTGTAAGTTATAAAGTATGATTATAAAGAGTTTTGAAGATATTATTGCTTGGCAGAAAGCAAAAGAACTCAATATATTTATTTACAAAAGTTTTAGAGTTTACAAGGATTATGGTTTTAAAGACCAGATACAACGGGCTTCGGTTTCTATAATGAACAATATTGCTGAAGGATTCGAAAGAGGAGGCAACAAGGAATTCAAAAATTTTCTTTTTATTTCAAAAGGTTCATGTGCAGAGGTAAGGTCAATGTTAATTCTTGTCTTTGAACTTAAATATATAAATGAAAAAGAATTTAGATATGCTTATAGCCTCACTGTAGAAATATCTAAACTTTTATCAGGTTTTATTAAAACTTTATAACGTTATAACTCAATAACTTTATAAACTAATTAATATGGAAATATTAATATTGAATTGGAGAGATACCAAAAACCCCCGGAGCGGGGGAGCAGAAATAGTTACGCTTCAACATGCTAAAGCATGGGTAAAAAAAAGGCATAGCGTTACTTGGTTTACATCTGAATTTGAAAACAGTAAAAAAGAAGAAAAAATTGAAGGTGTAAATATTGTGCGACGCGGTAATTTTTTAACGGTCCTCTTTTATGCTTTTGTTTATTACTTATTTGCGGGAAACAAATTTGATGTTGTTGTTGACGAGATCCACGGTTTGCCGTTTTTCACGCCATTATATGTGAAAAAACCAAAAATTGCTTTTATACACGAAGTAGCAGACGAGATATGGGACTATATGTTTCCTTTTCCCATAAATAAAATAGGAAAGTTTTTAGAGCCTTTGTATTTTAAACTTTATAAAAACGTTAAATTTTGGACTGATGCCGATTCAACAATTGATGATTTGGAAAAATATGGAATAAAAAGAAAGAATTGCACAGTAATAAATTGTCCGGTAGAAAATAATCCTCTTAAACCGCTTCCTAAAAAAGAGGCAACTCCTACGTTTATATTCGTATCAAGGGTAGTGAAGATGAAAGGAATAGAAGAAGTAATAAGAGCGTTCTTCTATATATTGCGTGAATTAAAAGATGCGAGGCTTTGGATTGTTGGTGACGGAGAGGAAGGTTATGTTAACGAGCTTAAAGATACAATGCAAAGCTATTCCATAAGTCCAAAAGTAAAATTCTTTGGCCACTTGTCCGAAGAAAAAAAACTGGAACTTATTAAGAGAGCCCATCTGCTTTTACATGCTTCGGTAAAAGAGGGCTGGGGATTGGTTGTTATAGAAGCGGCAAGTCAGGCAACGCCATCTGTTGTTTACAACGTATCCGGACTCAAAGATTCGGTAAAAAACGGAAAGACAGGAATAGTTTTGGAGGAAAATTCAGCAAAAGAAATGGCAAAACAGGCAATAGCTTTAATTAAAAATAAAAATAGATATGAGCAGTTCCAAAAAAATTGCCTGCAATGGGCAAGAAGTTTAACATGGCCAAAGGCTACCCAGCAAAGCCTGGATTTACTTGACCAAGTAAGTGGTAAGAGGTAAGAGAATAATTTCAAATATGCAAATGACGAATACGTAAATGAATGATTCAATTATTTAATCATTAATGGATTCATTTGGAATTTGCTTATTTGCTTATTAGGTTATTAAAAATATTTATGAACTTTAAAACTTTTAACTTTATAAACTTAAAGAAATATAGATACATGTTTCTTTTATTAATCATGGTATTGGGTTTTGTTCTGCGGTCCAACAATCTGTATACGTGGCCAAGATTAGGAGCTACTTTTGACGAATATGCGTGGACGTGGCAGGGGATAAGTATTATACAAAACCACGTACCAATTTCGTGGTCTCCCCTCTCCCCATATAAGGATGTTAAGAATATTACCTATCAAAAAACCCATTTTTTTATAGTGAAGCCGTATCTTGAGCATCCTCCCCTTTTCGGGCTTGTAGCCGGCTCTTACGCACTTCTAAACGGTGCAAAGGGGATGTTTGATGTTAACTTGCACGATATAAGGGGATTGGCTCTTCTTCTTGGAGTTTTAAGTATATTTATGGTATATGTCTTCGCAGCAGAGGTTTACGATTATAAAATAGGGCTGTTGGGGTCTTTGATTTATGCGACCG
>JAKAEH010000046.1 GCA_021825955.1 bacterium
ATGTCTCAGATTAAATCGTTTTAATAAATAAGACCTGATTTCATTCGCCGTTTTTTGCGGATTTTCAGGAAGCAGGATATATTTTCCATCCGCATTTGATTCGTCAATTCCTGCTGCCGGAGCGAGTACATTCCGTTTAATAGTTAGCGAATATCCATACTTGCTTGCGTTTCTTGGCAAATAGAAATCAGCTTCCTGCCGAATAAGCTCATCTTTGTCCTGTTCTAAGTTTTCGATTTTTCCTTCACAAACGGAAACAATTTTAGAAGTAATAGCCAGGATTTCTTTTTCTTTAAATTTCTTTAAAAACTTATCCAGTATTTTAGATAAATTATCTTTGGGTTTAATTTTGTCTGTCTTAATAGCTTTTGCTTGCATTTGAGAGAGAATTGTATAAAGTTTGATACTAAAAATCAAACAATCAAACATTTAAGTTCCAAAAGTTTAACAAATAATTTATAATTCGAAATATGAAATATAAAAGAGGAATTATTATTGGAAGATTTCAGCCTTTCCATAACGGCCATAAATTTTTAATTGAAGAAGCGCTTAAGCAGTGCAAAAAAATAATAATCGGAATTGGGAATGCCGAAGGAAAAGGAGAAAATAACCCATTGGATTGGCGGGAAAGAAAAAAGATTTTGGAGAAGTTTGTGGATTCTGAAAAAATAAAAGAGAGAGTTTTAATGATAATTCCTTTGGTTAATAATCCATCTGATCAGATATGGCTTGAAAATTTAATTAAACAAACAGGATCGGTCGATGTTGTTATCGGAAACAACGAGTGGGTTAATGGAATATTTGAAAATGCAAAAATACCTGCAATAAGACCAGGACACTTGGATCGCGAAAGGCTGGAGGGTACAAAAATAAGAGGCCTAATCCGCGAGGGCAAAAAATGGGAAGATAGGGTTCCGTCATATCTTGTTCCGTTGGTAAAAAAAGCGTCTTCAAGTAATGGTTTAAGAAAATGATAGACCAGTTAAGAACTGATTTAAAAAAGGCTGCAAATCCCAAGAAAGCAAAACTTCTTCAAGGTTTTTTCAAAACTGGAAAAGGTGAATATGGAGAGGGGGACATCTTTTTAGGAGTAATGGTTCCCCAGTCGCGGAAAATTGCGTTAAAGTTTAAAGACTTAAGTTTTGCTGAAATTCAAACTCTGCTAAAATCAAAAATTCACGAAGAGCGTCTAATTGCTTTATTAATTATAGTTCATAATTTTGAGAAAGGTCTTGATCAAGAAAAAATTTACCGTTTCTATATTGCTAATACCAGATATATAAACAATTGGGATTTAGTAGACCTAAGTGCTCCCAGAATCGTCGGGAAATTTTTGTTTGAAAATCCTAGTTTAAAACCAATACTTTATAAGCTTGCCACATCTCAAAATCTTTGGGAGAAAAGGATTTCCATAATTTCAACCCTTTATTTTATTGTTAAAGGGGAAAGCGAGGATGCTCTAAAAATTTCCGAAATTTTATTAAATGATAAACATGATTTAATTCATAAAGCGGTGGGTTGGATGCTAAGGGAAGTTGGAAAAAGGTGTTCGGAGGAAATAGAAAAAGAATTCCTAAACAAACATTACAAACAAATGCCAAGGACAATGCTGAGATATGCAATCGAGCGTTTTAGCGAACCAGAAAGACAACGATTCCTTAAAGCTTAGTCTTTATTTTTTCATCCCATAGCTATATAATTGCTGCATGTCGCAAGAATCTCTAAGCCCTTATGGTAAGCCCGGTGACGACGGTTTTGATACCGCGGAGGCCTTAATGGGCAACTTAAGAAAACAACAATCCACAAAAGGAGCTTCTGATAACAGAATTTTCCCGGGAACAGTTTTTACAAAATCCGACGAGATAGATACCGGAAAGGCCGTAGAGGGTTTTTTTCGCAGAACCTTTGGTCCGCTGGAGCTCGGGTTTTATGAAAATGGCGAACCGGATGACGCCGGAAATTATTCCGGATTAGAATACTACGACTTTTTAGTAGGTTTTTTCGACGAGAATAGGGCTATTAAAAATTTTCGGACTGAAGCTATCAATCTTTCAACTGCTTTGGACGATTGGAAAAAAAACACGGGAATATCCCTTTCGTTACAAGAACTTTATGCCTTTTCCGTAACCCAAAGAGACAGTTACTTAACTAATTGGTTTGAAAGCCCTCAAAAGCAAAAAGATGCATTTCTTGAGGTTGCTCATGACTGGGAAACGGTAGGTAATATTGTTAAAACCGCAATTGCGCCTGAAGAAGGAAATTCGGAAATTAATTTGCAGCAAATTAAGAGCGCAAAAGAAGCCTATGCAGCAACTTTTTTGTACGGACATTTTTCGAATGAAAATTTTGCGGTTACACAAGAAGATGCAACAAGGCTGAGAGACGGGTTGAGAAAATGGGTTGATGAAAGAATGGAATATGCTCGGGAAACCGGGGTTGACGGAGACGAAGACCTAAAAGACCTTAGAGATTTAAGCCTGAAAGATGTTCTAAGGTATGCAATGAACCAGTTCGGATTTTGGGTAATTAAATCGGATGGAACCACAACAAAGAAAGAATACGATAAAGCACAAGATCAAGTTTCAAAATGGTTAAGCATAATGGAGCTTTCTATGCTTGCAGCAAAAGAGTCCAAGGCCTTTAATTCTTAAAAATTAATTGCTACAATAAATATCTCCCTTTTTTACCAGGGAAAATTCTATGGCTGAATATACCTCTGAAGAAAAATATATTATTGATGAGAGCGGCGAGCTTTCTATGGGTGAAGTCCCGGGCTGGGGTCAAAAAATTTTAAAAGTCTTTCCTGCTTTCCGAAACAAAAATTATCAACTTTATTTTGCCGGCCAATTAGTATCTCTGATTGGTACTTGGCTTCAAATTGTAGCTCAAGGGTGGTTGGTCCTGGAGCTCACAAACTCCGCATTTTTAATAGGTTTGGTAGCGGCAATTTCAACTTTCCCTACACTTTTATTTTCTCTTTTCGGAGGAGTAATCGTTGACCGTTTTTCCAAACAAAAAATTATTTTCTTCACCCAATTCGCATCAATGGTATTGGCTTTTGTCTTGGGAATTTTAACAGTATTAAAAATTGTAAACGTATGGGAAATAATGGTTTTGTCCTTTCTCTTGGGAGTTGTGAACGCGATAGATATGCCGGCCCGCCAGGCATTTACGGTTGAAATGGTAGGTAAAGAAGACATGGCAAGTGCAATTGCCCTAAATTCCGGAATTTTTAACAGCGCCCGTGTGATCGGTCCAAGCATCGCAGGATTCCTGATAGCTTTTTGGGGAGCCGGAGGGGCATTTTTAGCAAACGGAATAAGTTATGTTGCTGTTATTGTCGCATTATTTTATATTAAGCCACGAGGAGCAGCCATTCCAAGAACTCATCCGCACCCTATAAAAGCAATTAAAGAAGGAGTAGTTTACTCGTTTTCTCATCCGATGATTCGAATGCTTTTAATCCTAACCGGAGTAGTTTCTGTTTTTGGATGGTCCTACACAACCATTCTTCCAATAATTACAAAACAGACATTTCACATGGGGCCTGAAGGACTTGGTTATTTGTATTCGATTTCAGGACTGGGTGCATTATTGGCAACCTTCTTGGTTTCCGCTTTTTCAAATAAAGTGAGTTCACTCAAGTTTATTCTTGGAGGAAACGCAATTTTTGCAATTTCCATGTTTTTGTTTACTTTTTCACAAAGTTTTGCGACGGCAGCGCCAATTCTTTTTATTGCGGGAATTGGTTTGCTCGCACAATTTTCAACAATAAATACTACTATTCAGCATTTAGTCGAAGATAAATATAGGGGAAGAGTTATGAGTATTTATACTTTGATGTTTGTCGGCCTTTTTCCTCTCGGGAATTTTGAAATAGGATTTTTGACAGAACATTTTGGGGCGAATTTTGCAATAAGATTCGGAGCAGTAGTGGTATTTTTGTTCGGAATTTTAATTTACTTCTTTAGAGATAGAATATACAAAGAACTTCGCTTCGAATCCTAGCTTTTCATGTTTTGCTTCCATTGGAAATTAATCAAAATTTAGTACATAATAATGGCATGGATAAGCAAAAAGAGTCCCCTTGGGAACGGGCTGAGAAGCAACTTTTAAATGCCGCAAAAATCGCAGGAACAAATCCTAATTTAATAAAGAGACTTTCAGAACCGGATAATATTATTGAGGTGGAAATGGGTTTGGACGGGAAAAAATATAAAGGATATAGGATTCAGCACAATAATATACGCGGGCCATACAAAGGGGGTCTTCGGTTTCATCCTCAAGTTTCCATGGATGAGGTGAAGGCTTTGGCTTTTTGGATGACAATGAAAAACGCCGTAGTTGGCGTTCCGTTTGGAGGAGGAAAAGGAGGAATAACGGTTGACCCAAAAGAGTTATCTGAGGCAGAGCTTGAGACATTAACACGAGAATTTACCCAAAAACTAGGGGATGCAATTGGCCCTTATAAAGACGTTCCTGCTCCTGATGTCAATACAAACCCCAAAATCATGAGTTGGATTGTTGACGAGTATAAAAAGAATAAAAATGGATTGAGTGAGGGTGAGTTAAAAGCGGTGGTTACGGGAAAACCCATAGAAGACGGAGGATCGGAAGGAAGAACTGAAGCAACCGGACTCGGAGGAGTATATACGCTTTTAAAAATTTTAAAATTGATGGGGAAAAATCCAAAGGATATAACTGTTGCGATACAAGGATTTGGAAATGTGGGAAGTTTTATAGCAAAATTTTTAGAAAGAGAAGGGTTTAGAATTGTGGCTCTTTCGGATTCCAAAGGAGGTTTGTATATCGAAAAAGGTATAGAAAGTATTGATGAAGTGGAAAAGTGCAAAGAAGAAAAAGGATTCATTGCAGGGTGTTATTGTGTCGGTTCTGTTTGCGACCTTTCAAATAAGGGTTTGTTGGGGGGGGAAGAAGTAACTTCCGATGAATTACTTGAGCTTCATGTCGATATTCTTGTTCCGGCTGCTCTTGAAGATGTTATAACGAGTGATAATGCGGATAAAATCCAGGCAAAAATTATTCTTGAGATGGCAAATGGCCCGACAACAAGTGAGGCAGATGAAATCTTAAACAAAAAGGGGACAATAATAATACCCGACATATTGGCAAATTCAGGAGGGGTTGCAACAAGTTATTTTGAATGGTATCAGAATTTGCATAATGAGCATTGGACAAAAGAAGAAGTGCTTCAGAAATTAAAGGATAAAATGGAAGAAGCCGCGGAAAGCGTTTACGAGGGGGCTTCTGAAAAAAAGATAACCCTTCGTGAAGCAGCATTTGTTTTGGCATTAAATCGAATTCAGAAAGTATGGAATAAATCTTCTTGAGAGGAGGTGATTAATAATGAATGCAAAAACAAAAGCTTGTTTTACTCCACATGCTATGATGCACAGCCTTTTCGGACTTGGTCTGGGTCTTGTTTTAGTTAGTCTTTTTCCTTCCCTTGGTGTTATGTGGCTTGGGTTGGTTTTGATGGTTGTAGCGGTTGCACTTGATGCAATGCGAAAAGCGTAAGGTAATGAGTATGACACCAAGGATTTGAGAATGTGTATTTGCTATACTTATTGTTGTGGAAAACGTCAATGAACAGAAAGTAACTGCTAAAAAAGTAATTCTAACCTCTTTCTTAGTTGATGTTTCTGATATTTTTTTAAGTCTGGTAGTTGCCATTCTTTCAGGAAGCGTTATTATGCTGACACAAGTCCTAGAGGGACTTTCCGATTTTGCATCCTCAGGATTGCTTCTTTGGGGGTTGAAGAAATCTGACCAAAAAGCTGATAAAAGACATCCTTTCGGATATGGAAGGGAAATTTATTTTTGGGCTTTGATTTCGGCCTTGATAATGTTTGGTATTACCGCGACTTTATCCATTTATTTTGGATGGCAAAGGTATGTGAGCCCCCACAAAATCAATGATTTGAATTTTGCATTTGTAGTTTTGACATTTACTCTGGGAACCAATATTTATGCCTTTTGGCTTTCCTTAAAACGTTTATTGAGGAAAAGAAGAGCCAAAGACATAATAAAGATCTTTTATAGGTCTTCTTTAGTTGAGACAAAGGCGACTTTCATTCTGGATTTAATGGGAAGCGCTGCTTCGTTTTTAGGAATAGCCGCTTTGGCAATTTATGCTTTCACAGGAGATTTCAGGTATGACGGTTTGGGAGCGATTGTGATTGGAATAGTGTTGGCAATTTTTTCTTATTTTCTAATTTTAGGAATACGAGATCTGCTGATAGGAAGAAGCGCTTCACCTGAAATTGAACTGCAAATTCGGCAAGCAGCGTTAAAAGTTCCGGAAGTGAAGCACGTTTTGGGAATTAAAACCTTACATATTGGTCCCGGGAAGCTCCTTGTAAATCTAGATGTTCATCTTGAGAGCCAATTAAAAACCCGTGAAATTGAACGGTTAATTGATGATATAAAAGAAGTGATTCGCTCCGAAGTACCTTCCGTAAAGCATATTCAAGTAGAGCTTGAAACACCAAATAAAACTTAGGCTTGGGTGCTTACTCCTGCTTTAATAAATTTTTGAAAAGCAATAAGAGTTGTTATTTCTTTTGCCTTATAGAGAATTATATTCCTTAGTAAAACCAAATTCAAGCCTATAATTCTGTAATTCGTTAACAACAAACTAAACCAATTTAAAAAGGGGATTGACAACAGTGGAAGCAAAAGATTTAAATGAAAAGAAGGAGTATAGTTTTGAAAAACCTTCTGGATTTGGTTCAGGGGTTTAGCTTTTATGGATAAAACTTTTGAAAAAATTGCTGAAGCGCCTGCGGTAGCACTCGAAATGGGAATAGAGGCTTCCCGGAACGCTTTTGAAAATATAAAAACTCATGAGCATCTTGGAAA
>JAKAEH010000047.1 GCA_021825955.1 bacterium
AACTATTAGACTTTTATGCTGTAAATTTTTATCTGAAAGCAGGTTATTTACTAACCCTTTATAATTAAAATTTTGCCTTGATATTGGATCAATCTTATAACTGTTAAAAAATTTCAGAGCGATAAATAAAATGATAAAAGTTAGGATGAGTACAAAAGTTTTTTTATATCTTTTAAAATGAACTGCTATAGCGCTTAAACCTATAACAAGCAAAAAATAAAAATACCAAAAGGTTCTTTCCGTAAGAATAGAAAAATAAGAATTGTTAAAAATGTATAAAAACAATATATTAATTAAAATTCCCGATAAAAATACAAAACTTAAAAAACTTGTGAGTCTATCTTTTCTGCTTTTAAACAAAATTGTACAAACAAGAATAAAAAAAGCGGCAAATATAAACAAAGAGACATTTTTACCCAAGTCAAAAAGAATAATATTTGTAAAATTATTAAGAAATACTAATAAATCATTATTTAAATAATGATTTATGTAACTGCCGTCGTTATTCAGTGCGGAAAAATATTGAAAATTACCGAATAAAATATATAGTCCGGGGGTAATCAAAATAAAATTCAAGAAACCTATTAAAACTAAATCTTCAGCCTGCTTTTCATTCCATTTAAAAACTAGAAAAACAAGCGGTATTAAAGAAAGATAAAAATAAACAACCGAATAATCCGAATAAAAGGCAAGGGCAGAAAATAAAAGAAATAACGAAGAATTAATAACTTTTTCCTTCTTAGTTTTAGAAAATAAGATAAAATTTGAAATAAAAATAAAAGACAAAATTGAAAAAAACAAAACAAAGTTATACGGGGAGATATAACTATTTAGATATACAAAAAAAGGTAAAAAAGAAAACAGTAGAACCGGAAATAAAGAAATTTGTCCTTTTTGGAATTTATTAAAAAATTTAAATAAAGAAAAGTTTAATACTAAGTATAGGAATATATTTGAAAACCTTATAAATATAATATTTGTGGTTAAACCTTGAACAATTTTTAAATATATTAAATATAACTGGCCATGGTCTTTAATCCAGTGATCGATCTGAATTATTGATAAAAACGACTTTTGACGTGCTACTTCGGTGTAAAATACTTCGTCGGTAAAGATATCTTTCGATAGCAGTGTTGCTATTCTTAAAGCAACACCCAAAAGAGTTATAAGTAAAAAAACAACAATTACCCTATTATTATTTAAAAAATTAAATGCTTTTTTTAGTTTATACATTTTGTTGCTTTTAAACCATCTTTATTATAATATAATCCTACGTTAAATTGCTCTTCATGATGAAATTCATTAATAAACGCCTTAGGAAAATATTAAGTTTTGCGAAGAAAAATTACCTGCTCTCATTTTTTATTGCTTTAATCTTACTCTTCATATCTTTTTTACTGTATAAAAGCTTATTTTCCGCCTCAAATTTCGTCTACGTAAAAGTAAAAATTGAACAAGGTTATTACGTGGGTAAACCGAGTGTATGGATTATTAATGCTCTTGATGATGCAAAAAAAACCAGCGCCAATAGCGGCAATGTACAATTAATAAGCGAGGAACATTACCCCAACTGGCAGCCTGATCAAATAGACATTTATATAGTTGCTAAGCTGCCGGCAAATTATAATAGAAACACGGGTGAGTATAGCTACAATCATTCAACATTATCCATTGGTTCTCCAATACAGCTTCATATGAAAAATTTAGATATAAATGGAACCATAATCGACCTTAACAGCCAACCATTCAGTTATAAGTATGTTTATAAAACCGTTTACCTTGTTGATAAAGGCGGATATACCAAAGATTTTCCCTATATGTACAACGGTATAAATATAGGAGATAAATACTTTGACGGAACGAACACCGTGCTTGAAGTGCTTGATAAAAGTCTGGAAAAAAATATATTAGCCGTACAGAATAATTTAAACGGGCAGGTCTATGAACAAACGGTAGATACAACACAAAATGTAGTAATAAAAGCCCGTGTACGTGTAAAACAAACAGACAAGGAATATACTTATGGGGAAATTTATGAGGTTAAAAACAATAATCCTATTCCCTTTTCTACAAATAACTATTTTCTAAGTGACTTCGTAATAAGA
This sequence comes from bacterium, assembly GCA_021825955.1. The sequence continues at coordinate 2,106 of JAKAEH010000047.1, forward strand.
AACATTGAATGATTTTTTGCAAGATAAAAATTCTAAAGCGAAGAAAATAATTGCTTATAGCTCTTAACAATTTTCTCCCACTCGAACGATTTTTCTGCAGTTTGTTTTACTCCTTTTCTCCAGCGCAGATTATTTTTAAAATTGGGGCTTAAAATATATTTCATATTTTTAAAGAGGTCTTTATCGTTGCTGTAATAAAGAGCATTCGACTTAAGTAACTCTTTATTTGCAGGATTATTATTGCTCACTATCAGGCTTCCAAACCCCATTGCTTCCAAAAGCGAAGGGTGTGTTCCTCCCGACCTTTTTGTTTCTATATACGCAAAAGCATTCTTAACTAAAGACGCATATTCTTTTCTATTAAGAAATCCGGTAAAAATAATATTGGTATTTTTGCTCGCGGAATTTATAATTTTGTCCATGTATGTATCTTTATAGAAGTTTCCTCCGATAAACAAACATTTTATGGGTGATTTTAATTTTAAAAAAGCATTAATCAAATCTTCAGGGTGATTTTCCGGAACTATTCTTCCTACCCAAACAAAATATTTATTTTTTTTAAGTCCATACTTTTCTAAATAGGCTTCTGAATTTTTGTTATCGAAATTATCCATATAACCGTAAGGAATATAAAAATATTTCTTTTTATGTTTATCTAAATAATAGTTTTTTATTACATGAGAGTCCGTAACGACAGCATTTGGCAAATATATAGATAAATAAGAAGAAAGTTTGAGATATGTTTTAGCAAGACTTCCCCATTTTTCTCTTCTCCAATCAAAACCGTCAACATTGATAACTGTCTTAACTCCTATTAATCTTGGAAAAATAGTAAAGATTGCGTTTCCTACCCCTATATAATAAATGACATCATATTTACCAAAAAGACATGCGTGAATTGTAGAGATTAAACTATGACAAATTGTTTCCAAATTCTTGTTTTTTATTGCAGGAAAAGTAATCAGCTTTACGCTCTTATATTCTTTTTTATTTTTTTCAACATATGGAGAGCGGCAATAAACGGTTATCTTATAATTTCTATCTTGTATCAACCGTGTAGAAAACTCATCTATAAAAGTTTCAAATCCACTGTAAATAACCGGAATTCCTTTAATACCAATAATTGCAATTTTCATTTTTTATCCCAAAAATGTATAAACTTTGAATGTTTCTTTTGCAGTTTTTGACCAACTATATAATTTATTTATTTTACTGCTATTTCTTCTCATCTTTTCGGCATAAGCTTTATCTTTTAACAACAACTCTATTTTTTCAGCCAAATCTCCTGCCTTGTAAGGATTAGCAAATGTAACAAAATCTTTAGCAATTTCCCGGTGAACATCAATATCCGAACAAATTACCAAAGTTTTGCATCTTAAAGCTTCCAATATGGGTAAACCAAAACCTTCATAAACCGAAAAATAAATAAAGATAGTTGCGGCGTTATAAAGGAAATTTAACTGTTCATCATTTATGTTTTTCAAGAGTATAATTCCTTTATTACCGAAATACTTCCTATCTATATTAAATTCTCCTCCAACTATTACAAGCTTTAGCCCCGGAAATAATTTTTGGATTTTTATATAAGCTTTAATTATCATATTAATATTTTTTTTTGGATTTTTACCGTTTATGGCGAGTAAAAAAGGGCTATTTAGTTTAAAGTTTTTTTTAACTTCCTTATCTGCATTATCTCTGGAAATGTAGTGGAAAATATCTTCCGCCGCCTCATATATTACAGCTGTCTTTTTAGCATATTGAGGATAGAACCTTAATAATTCCTCTTTTGTGAATTCCGAAGGCACAATAATATAATCAGAAAGTTTTAACGAGTACGGCAAAAGATATCTAAAAATTAAACGTTCCCTTAAGGAAAAATACTTTGGAAAATACTTAAAACAAAAATCATGTACCGTTACTACAAATTTTGCATTTTTGTAAAATGGCGAAATGTAATTCGAATGTACGATATCTATCCCTTCATTTTTTACAATCCTCGGAATAAGAAAAATAAGTCTGAATATATTGTTATCCGCGGTTTCATTTATAATTACTCCCTTTCCTTTAAACCCTTCTCCCTGTTTTCCGACAATTACGCTTATATTTTTCTTGACGTTCTTAACTAAGAAAAGGAAAAGATTTTTGGTGTATCTTTCGTTTCCTCCTTCGTTAGAACCAATCATATGACCGTCTATTAATACTTTCATAATTTGTTCTAAATTAAAGCTCTTAACATCCAAAAAAGCATGTTATATGTTAATCCTACGACTGGATTAAAAAGAGAATATATAAATAAGGTCCAAAATGAAATAATGAATGCTTTACTATACTCGTTTAACTTTCTCAGTCGGATATTTTTGAGATCGGAAATTAAAAAATAACAAAGCATAAAAACATAAAAGAATAAGCTTAAAAAACCTGTTTCGGACAAAAGTTGGGCGAAGATGTTATGGGGATTCTGAGAGGCTATAGCTAGTTCTGCGCCGGGATTATTTGAATCGGATAAGCTAATTTTTTGAACGGGTAAATTTGCATAATAATTGCCTAATCCCACTCCCGTAACCGGATTTTTAATTCCTAAATCATATGAATAAAAAATATTGTTTATCCTAAAGCTAATAGTCTCTACGTCCTGGGTTTGACTTTGAAAATTCAAGCGGTCAATAAAAGAATGTCCATAAGTAGAATTTAAAATAAAATAAGCCAAATAAATCACTGCAAAAATGAACATAAATGTAAATAGTCTGAAAAACTTTGTTCTTTGAAGGAGAGCAATAGAGGCAATAAACGAAAATACCAACATCAAAATCCTTGTTCTGAATTCAGATAAAAAAGTAGGTAATATTATCATCATGAGTAACAAAAAAATAAACAGAACATTCCTATTATCTTTCTTCATCTTTAGAAAGAAAATAAAAATAAAAGGTATTAAAATTTCGTCGTAGGTCTCAATAAATATCCTGCCTCTTTGCATATTTGCCAAAACTAGGTTCAAGTGGCTGGAATAAACAAATATTCCACCAAGAGTCTTGAATAAATCAGGAGTAAAAAAAATTAGCAGCTGGTAAAAAAAATTAAAAATGCCTGATGCAAAAAGAATAAGAATTATTTTTGAATGAAAATTACGGACATTTTGTTTTACAAATACCGTAATAAATAGAAACATTCCCGCTATAAAAATACTTTTATAATCATGAATAAAATCACCCAAACTAAAAGCATTAACTATCGAGAGTGTTTGAAACGCAAAATAAATAAGAAAAAATATCAAAAGAAGTTTTGTATTTTGATTTTTAACAACAAATGTTTTATCCCCCTTTAAAACCTTTATTAAAATAAAGAAAAACAATGTTGCTGTAATAATTCCGACGATTCCATACGACATTAAAATATTATTTCTTACCGGAAAAAATGGGTACAAAGGAGGAATTTCAATTAAGAACAGACTAACCAAAAAAAGAACCAAAAATTTATTATTAAATATTTCAGCCGCGCTTTTTATCGGAAATATCTTTTTAAGATTTACCATTCATTAATTAAATCTCAAAAATTATATTACAAACTAAGGTATAATGCACAACTAGTTTGACATTAGGCACAAATTAAAATAGAATTAAGGTAAAGTTATCTGATACACTATGAGCAGTAAGTTGGAAAGCGGAACAAACCAGACAGCTGCGAATGAATCACAGATTGACAGAGTTTTAAACACGCAGCTTTCGCGAAGGAAATTTTTAAAGGTTTCAGGCCTTACGTTGACTGCTGCCTTTTTAGCAGCCTGCGGAGGAGGACCGTTGGCAACACCCGCTCATTCCGAAGGTTCTCCATCTTCATCTCCTTCTCCATTTACGACTCCCGGAGAATTTGCTTCTCCCAGCCCTAGCGCTACTGCTGAGGCAAGCACCTCTCCCAGTCCAACTGCAAGTCCCGAGGTGTCCCCGTCTCCGGATTTGATGAATAATACAATTTCTACTTATGCAAAAACAATGGGAGTTAAACCGGAAACAGTCACTTTATCCGGAAAAGAATTCAAAGATAAACAGGGAAACGTTTTTACCATAATGTCTACGCCGGATAACACTCCGCTTTTAATGTTTGACTCACAAGAAGGATGGCAGGAGGCAAACCTTGCTCCTTTGGCAACAAAATCAGGCATTGATCTTGAAACAATGATGCAGGTAACAAGAAAAGAAAACGGACAGTGGGTTGATCTTACCCAAGATCAGGAATACACAAACTTGATACAAGAAAATGCAAATCAGGTTTATACCTCCGGGGAATCTGATATGAGCTGGGTTTTTGGAAGCTTTACCACTGCAGATTGGGGCAAGGTTTTATCTGATTGGCCGGCACTGCAGAAGCAATTGAAGAGCGGTGTCATACCCGACGGTTTTCCGTATAATTGGGCAGGCCTGGACAGACTAGTTGATTTTGCCGGATCTAATAATATGGGAGTAAGAGCCTTCCATTTGATATGGGGAGATGATATTCCCCCCTCTATACTTGGTTATTCTAACTCGGACCTAAAGAAAATCTTGGAGTTTACTGTTCGAAGTAGAGTTTTAAGGCATCCCGAGATAAAAGCATGGAACATAGGAGATGAAATTTATGCAAGAAGCTTATATCAGCAAGGAAATACGGGAGGATTATGGCCCGACAAATTCGGAGCAGCAGACATAGTTGCATTTGTCGGAAAACTTGTAAAAGAAACAAA
>JAKAEH010000048.1 GCA_021825955.1 bacterium
GACGACAAAAATGGTTTGGTTTTTGAAAGAATTTCGGATAATGGTTTCGAAAAAACGGCATTTTTTTACCTAGAAGGGAAAATTTTTTCTCTTTCAATTTCAGGCAGCGATCAAAAAACAGGAGAACTGTTATATATGAAGATTATCTCAAGCCTTAAGTTTTTATGAAGCGGCTAAACCCTTTTTAATTTGTTTTCGAATGTAAATTTTAAGCACGAATCTAACTACCAGAATAATGGCTATCAGAGAAATGATGATTGCAATTATCGCTTTATAGGGGATTACCCAAAAAGAAATTGTCGAATCAAGTGAAACATCTCTTTTACCGTTGTCAAAAACAAGGATTAGGTTAGCCGTATATTTGCCAATTCTAAAGCTAGTTAGTTTATCCCAGTTAATGGTGAGTTTCTCAATCGGTTTGCCATTTTTATCAATCTTTACTTGTCCGTCTTCTGTAACGGGTTCTTTTACTAAGAATCCGTTGCTCCAAGAAACTTCAAAACTTTTTTTCGTATTCGGGATTATGTTAGCTGAATTGTAATTTACGTCCAAAATTGCTAAATTTTTATTTCCGCCGTCACTGATAAATATATTCCCATGGGGCTTTATGTGAATATTTCCAACGTTTTCCACTTTAACTGTAAAGTCAACCGGAAGATATTCGTAAACGTTGGATTTTGTTGTAAACTCGAGTATTTTTGCTTCGGCTTTGGCTCCCTCCCGTTTAACATTAAGAAGGATAGGTACACCAGCAGCTCCTGATATCTTGGTGCCTGTTTTAGCCAGGGGACTTGCGTCATCCTGTTTAAACGTAACGGCATAGTAGTATCCGTAGGCAGCGTCTTTGGGAATGTCAATGGTAAAGGGAATATCCGTCCATTCCAGAGGTTTTGCCACAAAGCTTAAGTCCTTAAACTTGATCCAGGACAATGAGTTGTCACTATTATCCTGTTTTAGCGTTAGGTCTCCGTTTACATCTGCGGTTAGTCTTTTTACTTCAATTCTGATGGGAAGAGGGGAATTGGTATTGTTTCTGACCCTTATCTTATCCGAAACGCTACTCTCGGGATTGGCAGACAGATCAAAGAATACAGGAGAAACTGTCACATCGTAATTGGAAGGATTGTTTTGGGCGAAGACCTTATTCAAATTAAAGATTAGTAATATAGAAACGAGAAGTATAATTGAAAAAGATAAAATTTTCAGCTTCATTTTGTCTCTCCTTGTGGATTGGTTTTTTTCCCAAAACCGAATATTCTTAAAACCCTTTTTATTATGTTTTTGAACGTACTAAAGAATCCTATGCCTGCAAAGAGTATAAATAATATTATTCCTATTACTACTTTCCAGGGAAACACAAAAAACGAGACCTGAGACTGAAAAGGAATGTCTTTATTGTCAGTTGAGATTACAACTAGTGCTGTAGCGGTATACCTGCCGATTCTTAGATCCAGAATTTTGTCAAACCTTATTTTAAGTTCTGTTTTTGGCTTGCCGTTTTTGTCCAGAACCACCTGTCCTTCTTCAACCTTCGGTTCGGAAGTTATAAATGAATCGTTCCAGCTGGATTCAAACGTTTTTTTCGTATCCGGTAAAATTGCTCCCTGTGTAGCATTTAAATCCAAAACCGCAACTTGTCTTCCAAGCCAATCTTTAATAAATATGTTTCCGTGAGGCCTTATGTGTACGTTTCCGGTATTTTCAAAAGTTGCCATTATTCTTACAGGAGGATATTCGTACCAGTCCGCATCTACTTTAAAATTTATAAACTTGCCTTCAAACTTGGCCCCCTCCCGTTTAACATTAAGAAGGATAGGTACACCAGCAGCTCCTGATATCTTGGTGCCTGTTTTAGCCAGGGGACTTGCGTCATCCTGTTTAAACGTAACGGCATAGTAGTATCCGTAGGCAGCGTCTTTGGGAATGTCAATGGTAAAGGGAATATCCGTCCATTCCAGAGGTTTTGCCACAAAGCTTAAGTCCTTAAACTTGATCCAGGACAATGAGTTGTCACTATTATCCTGTTTTAGCGTTAGGTCTCCGTTTACATCTGCGGTTAGTCTTTTTACTTCAATTCTGATGGGAAGAGGGGAATTGGTATTGTTTCTGACCCTTATCTTATCCGAAACGCTACTCTCGGGATTGGCAGACAAATCAAAAAATACAGGAGAAACTGTCACATCGTAATTGGAAGGATTGTTTTGGGCGAGAACATGCGAGAACGTTAAAAAAAGAGTCGCTAAAACTAATAAGAAGACGGGCAGCAGTATTTTTTTATTTCCATACATGTTAGAAAGAACCGGCAGCAACAACAGTAAGAGTATCAGTATAGTCTGTGGCAGCTGCTTGAGTTGAAGATACTTTTGCTCTAACGTTTAAGACAACGGTTGTTCCTGACTGGGCACCTGTTTTGGATGATACTTCATGAAAAACTCCTCCGTCAAAGTGTCCTCCTGATGTTGAACCGTTCCCGGCGTATCCTGCATTTATCGTTGGAGTATTTGTTCCCGCAACTGCATCTACAACCACTCCCGTATTTGAAGCTAGGTCCGTAACGGTTGGGAATGAGCCGTTACTTGGAATATCCGCACTTGCAAGGGTTGAATGCAATCCGCCGCCAGTTCCTCCAGTTGTTGACGTTCCCTGAATCCAGGAAACATATCCGTTCCTGGCGTTTGTTGAGACAGTTTGCGTAACGTTTCCGGATGTAACAGAGGACGTCGACAATGTTCCCAAGGCGATCGAAGTTCCGGAAAGAGAAAAGGTCATGGTTGCAGAAACAGAGGCTGTAACGGTAACTTGTTCTGCTCCCGAAGCAACAACACTGGTGGAGTAATTGAGGCTGTCTGTATATGGTGCTCCTCCTTGGGTTTTTAATTGTCCTGTTTGGTCATTTCCCGCTGTCCCAACCGTAGATGATGCTCCGGAAAAGTTAAAGCAATAAAAGGTTCCGGCGGTTAAAGCGGTTCCCGGAAAAACAACAGATAAACCAACTACCGATGTTGCGGTTCCGATTCCCGGCCAGGCTGTTGCCGCACCTCCGCCGACCGGATCGGTTGGTAGGTTAGTAGTGGTTGTCGTCCAGTTAGAGGCCGTACCACTTACTGTCCAGCCGGTAGGAAATACAATTACAACATTGGTTTGGGTGGTAAGGGTTGATTTAAGACAGGCAGTTCCTGAGATTGCCGCTCCGGTTGATAATCGATTAAACCTTACAAAACCCTCTGTAACGGTGGCATTGGCTTTTGTCGGGTATAAAAGAGGATAAGCTACGCTTAAAAGGATAATTGACAATTGCAACAGAATGCTTAAAACAGTTTGAGGATTTTTAATTTTGGCGATAAATAATCTCATTAATCTTACTATAGTAACAATATATAACTGTTATTAGCAAATCATTTTTTATAATAGTTGTCAAGAGCCTTTTTAAAATTAAAAGGACCCTGTTGCGATAACGGTTAAAATGTCAGTATAGTCTAGCGCCGAAGGAGTTGTATTTTGTGCTTTTGCTTTTATTTCAAAAGAAACCTGTCCGCCTGTTACAGGCGCAAGTGTTGAGTCGGCAAGAGTTCGTTTATTCGTATCGATTACCCCAACATTGTTAGACACACCATTATATGGAGAAATAAGTTCCATGGGTCCTCCGGATGTCTGCGTTACTAAAGTTCCTCTTGCTCCGTATCCTTCTAAAGCAGAACTTAAGTCGTTGGTGGTGCTTGAAATCGTATAGTCTCCTGCTGTCGTACTCTTCAAACCGTTATTTGTTCCGTATAAATAGATTATACCGCCTCCGGTTGCGTTTGTCGTAATAGTTGTTGTTATTTTATCTGCGGAAGTCATCACCGATCCAGGAGTTAAATTACCAATGTCAACGGAAAAAGGCGGAACGCTCTGGCTGGTTGTCTGAAGACTAAATGTAAGCGTGGGATTTACCGTTGCGCTTGAAGCAATTGCGCTGTATCTTCCTTTCTCGAAAGTTCCTCTGTTTGCCGCAACTCTGGCATAATAAGTTGTTCCTGGAAAAAGGCCGATTAAAGTAAGGCCACCTGCACCACCCCAGGCCGTATAAGTTTGCCAAACAGGTGAAGTTCCAAGCGTGTTATCCGCCTGCACGTAATAGACATCTGATGCAAATGTGGCGGAATTGGAAGAAATCTGGATTACAAAAGTAGTATCGGTTGGATTGCTTGCATTATTTATAATAAGAGATAGTTTGTTATAGTAATTTGAGGGGTTTGTAAATGTTGGCGCGGCAGGAGTATTGGGTTCTAGTGTATAGGTGAGCCCAGGTCCCAATATAAAGGTGCTTGATGATAAGCTGGCAGATTCTATTTCTCCGGAAATTCCTTGAAACATAAAGTTGGTAGAACTGGAAGTAGCTATTCCACCTGCTCCAAAACCGTAATCCAATAGTTGGTAATTACCGCTGGTTGGTCCAGCAAAAACACGCGAAACATTAATAAAAATTGATATACTAATTAATATTATAGTAATGATTGATATGTTTAAAAGTTTATATTTCATATTAAATTGGTAAGTAAAATATATTTTGTCCAAATAAAGGATGCAAATAGTCAAAGGTAAACATTTGGTTGATTCCTCTTCTGTTTGCCAAAACCGCCCTTAAGCTTTGGGAAAAGGTGAGTTCGGTTGACTGGTAATTAATTAAAGTTTTAAGGGCAGCTTTTATGTCGTGTTCTTCCGGATAAATAATATTTATGTTTCCCAAAAAAATGGTCCTAAGAAAGTCTTTTGCCAAAGACGGACTGATGTCTTTATAAATACTGTTGTAAACATCAATTAATGTAAAACTGTCAGTAAAAAGAAGATAATTTTCCTGGGCAAAATATCTAAAATAAGCAGCTGCCTGTTCGTATTTTGGATGCGCCCTGTCTATAAAGGCGTAAAATCCGCTTCTGGTAATATAAACTTTTTTACTTATCATGTTAGCTGGTTAAATTTAAACTTGCCCCTCTTCCTTTTAATCTAAAAATAGGATCCTCCAAATTAAAAACTTTTGCAGGAATTATTTTTTTAACGGTTTGTTTTCTAGAGGGGGTAGAGTAGAAGTCTTTATTGAAATCCAGAAGTTGGGATTCTTTAATTCTTACATTTCCGCCCGCTCTAACTGCTTTTAACTTACCATCCTTGATATAGCGCCTTATCGTTAATGGGTGAACTTTTAAAATGTATGCCGCTTGCCTGACATTTAGTAAATTTTCCATATGTAATTATATACAATATTATGCAATAATATACAACACATGTCAAGATTTGACCCTTAGCTTTATAATTGCTGTAATTAATATTACCGTAGGTAATATTAATTAAATGTCAAAATTACACTTTAATTTTAAACACTTTTTAACAGTTTTAGCAATATCTTCTAGCTTGCTAGCCTCATTAATAATTTTCACAAATAATTCACAAGCTGCAACAGGCATAAACAGACAGATAAATTTTCAAGGCAAGCTGGTAAATAATCCTTCCGCGACAAATGTTTCAAACACATCCTATACTGTTGTTTTCACGCTCTACAACAATCCTAATGTTGGACAGGGAACTGCGCTTTGGACAGAGACTCAGACCGTAACTACGGTTGACGGAATCTTTAGGGTGGCTTTGGGTTCGGTTACTCCGTTTCCTGCCAATTTTAATTTTAACTGGGACGGCCTTTATTTAGGGATAAAAGTTAATTCTGATTCCGAAATGACTCCAAGAATCCAAATGGCTAGCGTTCCGTTTGCTTTCAACGCAGAAAAAGTTGCAGGTTTAACCGTTCAAGATACCTCGGGCAATGCTTCTACTTCTGGAACGCTACAGGTTGCGAATGCAAAAACAGTAACTTTTGGCGGTGCTTTTTCAACTACAACGGGAAATGACGTTGCTTTTACCACAGCCGGAAGTACTACTTTGACTTTGCCGACAACGGGAACGCTACTTACCAACACGGTAACTTCGAATCAGACGATAACTTCAACCCAAACAACAGGAAACGTGCTTAGCCTCGCAGATTCAACCGGTTTGACAAGCGCAATAACAGGTTTAACTATCGGTTTAACATCAACAACTAACTCCCAAAACAAAACGGGTATTTCTTTTGATTTGTCAGGTGGAACAGGCGGAACATATTATGATCTGCTCGGAAGCGGTTCAACTTGGAGCATGACTAGAACAGGAGCTTTAACAGTGGCAAGCTGTACGGGTTGTGGAGGCGCAGGGGGAACAAATTATTGGGGGCTAACGAGTGGAGGGACTACCGGAGGACTGTTGTATAACGGAAATCAAACTACTGATTTTGCTATTGGCGGAGTTTCTACATCATCAGCACTTTTTTCTTTCAGCGGAGTTTTGAGTGGACACACAATTGCCTCTGCTTCGGGAAATTTAATTGTAATGCCCAATATCGGTTGGGGTGGACAGGTTGGGATCGGATACGCAAATCCCGGAACCGCTTCTTTGGCGGTAAACGGTAACGTCGGAATTGGCACAACAGCTCCAACCGCTCCCCTTCACATCAATACAGGCTATGCCAATAACGCAGCCTTGATAGTAAACAATTTAAACTCAGGCGATTTGTTTGTTGCTTCGGCCTCAGGCGTGACCAAATTTCAAATTACCAACGCCGGAGCCTTAAATCTTATCGGTGGACAGACTTCAGATATTGATACTCTAACCGCAACTACTTTAAAGATTGGACAAACTAACGCTACTACCATTACTCTCGGAAGAAGTACCCAAGG
>JAKAEH010000049.1 GCA_021825955.1 bacterium
CCAGGTGTCTTTGCATGGAAATATCCATCCTGACTCATGTAGGAAATCGTAGCCCCCATTTGTTCAAGACCTTCAATATGTCTATCAATTGGCCGGGCTCCTATTCGGCAGCCTCCTGGATTTGGAATTAAAGCCTCATGAGCGCGTGCCAAAAGAGGTGAGAGAAACATTGAGGAAGTCCTTGTTTTTGCGCCGATTTCAAGAGGAAGCTTAACGCTGTGAATTTTTTCAACTTTTATTTTAACCGTATGATCAGAAAGAGAAACCTTACCTCCAATTTCCTTAACAAGCTCCAGCATCACAAAGAAATCGCTAATTAATGGCACATTCTTAAGTTCTACTTCTTCGCTTGTCAAGCAAGCCGCAATAAGTGCCTTTAATACGACGTTTTTTGTGCCTGAAACGGATACTTCTCCTGAAAGTTCGTTTCCTCCATTAATAATATATTTGCGCATATAGAATTAATTTTTTTCTTTGATAGCCAACTTCTCCCCGACCTTGTAAACATCGCCCGCCCCCATGGTCACGATGAGCGTATTTGTATCGTGAAAATTTTGGCCTACGTATTCTACCACATTATTTATGTTTTCAAACACGAGAGCCGGTTTATTAATTCTGCGTAATCCCTCCAATAGATCTTCGCTCCCTTGCCCGTCATCCCCCCGCATAGAAGCAAAGGTCGGAAGCAGAAGCAAACTATTGGCATCCCCAAAAGATGAGATAAAATCCGGAAGGAGAGTTTTGGTCCTTGAAAAAGTATGTGGCTGAAAGATAACAATTATCTTTTTTTCAGGGTAAAGCGTTTTAAGACTTGCAAGAGTTTTTTTAATTTCTTCAGGATGATGCGCATAATCATCAATTATTTTTATGCCGTTTTTGGTTTCCCCCACGTTCTCTATTCTCCTTTTTGTTCCTTCAAAAGCAAATAGCGCATCTTTAATTTGTTCAAAAGATACTCCGAGTTCGATTAAAAGCGCTATAACTCCTAAAGAGTTTTTTGCATTGTGAAAACCCGGTACTTTAAGCCTGACTTCTCCAAGAAGTGTCCCAAGATTCAAAACATCAAAACGAACGCTATCCCTTTCCTGATGAAATTTATCCAAAACAATCTCATTATCCTTTGCTATTCCGTAAGTGACCTTTCTTATGGTGATCGGGAGTTCATCTAAAAGTTTTTTTACTCTTTCATCATCACCATTCCCGATAACAATAGCTCCGGAATCCAAACCTGCAACAAGCTTTGAAAAAGCCTCGTAGATATCATCAATTGAAGGATAAAAATCGGGATGGTCAAAGTCTATGTTGTTAATTATCAGATACTTGGGCTTTTGGTAAAGGAATTTTGGAGTTCTGTCGTAATTTGACTCGGAAAGATATTCATCAGCTTCTGCAATAAAATAATCACCTTTTCCGTAATGGCCGGATGCACCAATTGGAAAAATAGAGCTTGTGCCAATTGTATAACTTGGATCAAACCTTAGTGCTGAAAGCGCCACGGCTATCATTCCCGAAATTGTAGTTTTTCCGTGAGCCCCGGAAACCGAAATTCCTGACCATTCGCGATCAAACACTTTCCCTTCCATAAAAAGCCCTACTGCCTGCCCATGAGAAATAACATTTATCCCTTTTTCTTTTGCAAATTTTGCCTCAACATTATCAAATCCATTGTGGGCGCCCGTAGCAACAAACAAAACCCCTGAAGCATCCTCTTTTCCTAGAAAATTTGAAACGTTTTGGGGATCAAAACCTGCCAAAACATGAATTCCCTCCGCCTCTAATGTTTCATCGGTTATGAAATGGGTAGAAACATCGGATCCTGCTACGTCGATTCCCGCTTGTTTTGCTATTATGGCAAGAGAGGCCATTCCAACTCCTTTTATTCCCATAAAATACATTTTTTTATACATTTTTTTCATAAAAGGAAATACAATAAATTCGTTGGGAATGTGAGTTATTTTTGAAGCTGTTTTTTGCATTATATAGGAATTTCATAAAGTTTTCAATTAAAATGATGGCGGAATATTGTAATAAGTAATTAAGTCCCGTGCTATGGAAAAAAAGATAGGAGCTGCAGTTTCTGCTCCGTAAATAGATGTTTTTGGCCTATTTACAAGAACCATCATTGTGATTTTCGGATCATTTGCCGGGAAAAAACCTACAAAAGAAGCAATTGTCTGATGGGGGTCATAATGACCGGCAATTGGAATCTGCGCCGTGCCGGTTTTACCTGCAATTTTGTAATCTTTTATTTTCGTCCACTTTGCTTCTCCGTTTTCAACCGCATTGACCATCATTTGAGTTACAACTTTTGCTGTAGCCTCACTCACCGTCCGTCTTTTTACCTCAGGCTTAATTTCAATTGTTTTTCCGTCATCAGTCAATATCTTTGAGACCACCTCCGGTTTCATTAAATTTCCTCCGTTGGCTATTGAATTTAAAGCATTAACAAGCTGCATAGGAGTAATATCAATTCCCTGGCCAAATGAGGACGTTGCAAGGTCAATTTGGTACCAGGAATTCTCATCCTTCACAATTCCTGTCGTTTCTCCCTGAAGGTCAATACCGGTCGTTTCTCCCATTCCAAAAAGCTTCACATACTTAATAAATCTTTTTAAACCAAGCTTTTGGCCAACAAAAACCATTCCTGTGTTATCCGAGTGCTGAATTACTTCCGTCATGGTGGAATTGGGAAAATATTTATCATCCCAGGTTTTAATATCGTAACCACCGATAGATACCGAACCTGAGCAAATATTGCATTTTGTGTCAGGCTTAACCAACCCTGCATCAATTGCCGAAGCCATTACTAACACTTTAAATGTGGACCCGGGTTCATAAAGGCTTGAGACTACCGGATTTTTATAATCTGAGGCAGGAAAATCATAATATGTTTGAGAGTCAAAGCGGGGAAATGAAGACATGGCTAAAACTTTTCCGGTTTTAGAATCCATTACAATTACACTTCCGCCTTCGGCTTGATATTTTTCTACTCCTTCTTTCAATCTTTTATCCGCAGAATACTGGACCGAACGGTCAATATTTAAAACGAGATTTCTTCCGTCGATTTTTTTCTCTTCCCTGACTTCGTTTAGAATCTCATTGCCAAGTGCATCTTTAATGACATACAGCTTCCCGTCACGACCCTTTAATTGCTCATCATAATATCCTTCCAGACCAAAATAACCTTTTGGGGCGCCTTGATTATCCTTTCCTACAAAACCGACAAGCTGCGCTGCCATAGATGCTTCCGGATAATATCTGAAACTTTCCTGCTGAAAACCTACACCTTCAAGCTTAAGAGCTTCAATTTGACTTTTTTTTTCAGGCGTAAGCTTATCTTTGAGCTTCACCCAAAAAAGATTTTGGGACAAAAGAGCTGAGATACTCGCCTCTTCCTTTCCCAAAGAAGCAGATAAAGTTTTGGTATATGATTCTTTATCTTTGATGACTTTTGGATTTGAATAAAGAAGATAAGAAATGGTGTTTGTGGCAAGCGGAAAAAGGTCGGAAGAACTTATATCTCCTCTTTTTGCTTGGATTTTGATTGAATCCGTACTTTGGTCAAGACCGATTGATTTTATCTCCTCGGCACGGATTACTTGCCAATAAAAAAGACGGACGACAACGACTAAATAAAGGATTGCGAAAGCCAAAATGGTGATTCCGAGTCTGAAAAGTGGTCCTTTTTTCACATTCATCTGCCAATAGCAACTTGAACGGGAGCATAGAGCGATACAAAATCCTTCTCTTCATGGAACCCAAGCTCTCCGGCACGAGATGCAATGTATTCATAAGATGTGTAATCTAAAATTTCTCCCGAAAGAACTTGGTTTTTCTCCTGAAGTGCCGCAATTTGATTTCTTGCTTTTGAAGCGTAAATACTTTCTAATGAAACCTTATTTGATAAATAGATATTAACTCCTTCCAATAGCAGAAATGTGACTACTAATAGTGTTAATAATATTTTTGTTAATGTTTTCATATTATTATAACTTTTCAAATATCCTTAACTTAGCGCTTCTTGACCTCGGGTTTACATTTTCCTCAGCTAAACTTGCAATTATCGGCTTTTTGTTAAGAACTTTACCCTTCCCTTCTTCCTCAAATTCCAAAAACTTTCTCTTAACAACCCTGTCTTCTCCCGAATGGAAGGAAATAGCAAGTAGCCTTCCGCCGCTCCCCAGCAAATTCATGCTCTGGTCCAAACCCTTTTTTAAATTGTCAATTTCGCTATTTACCGACATTCGTAAAGCCTGAAAAACCCTTGTCGCCGGATGTAACCTCACATCTTTCCTTTTAACAACTTCCTCAATCACACTTACCAGTTCACCCGTCGTTTCAATCGGCTTTACTTTACGTCGCTCAATAATATTGTTAGAAATGGGGAGAGAAAATTCCTCTTCACCCAATTTAGAAAATAGATCATACAACTCATCTTTACTCCAAGTATTGATAATTTCTTTGGCCGTTAAATTCGTTTCTCCCATTCTCATGTCAAGCGGCTCATCTTTTAAGAAACTGAATCCTCGTCCTGACGCATCTACCTGAAAGCTTGACATTCCAAGGTCAAAAAGTATTCCCGCAACATTTTCAAATCCGTTATCTTTCGTAATTTTTTCTATTTCTCCAAAATTTCCAAGTGCCAAAACTAATTGTGAATTGGAAATTGGTAATTGAAAATTAGTTCGAACTGCTCCTATCGCCTCTTTATTCTGATCTATTCCCAAAACCAAACCTCCATGTTTTAAGATCTCCTCCGTATGGCCTCCTCCTCCAAGTGTTGCGTCGATATATTTATGACCTTGCTTTATGGCCAAATTATCAATTACTTCTTTTAAAAGAACCGGGATGTGGTGAAAATTACTTCTTCTCACCGCTTTTTTCCTCCCGAACTAGCCTTTGAGAAATCCCTTCAATGTTTTTCTCAAGGCCGCTTCTGTATTCCGCCCATCTCTTTTTGTCCCAAATTTCAACGTATTTTGATAACCCTAGGAATACAATCTCGTCTTTAATCTTTCCAAATTCGCGCAAATACGAAGGCAAGATAAACCTTCCCTTACTATCAAGTTCAACCGGGCTTGCTCCTCCAAGGAGGAAACGCTGAGTTTCACGGGTTTCATATTCGATGAATGGACGGCCTTCTGTACCTTGGAGTAGTTGGTTCCAATTTTCTTCCGATACAATGATGAGTGAGTTTTCATATCCTAAAGTTACAATTATTTTTTCTCCCAATATTTCCCTGAATCTTTTTGGTAATGCTGTTCTTCCTTTTTCATCAATTTTGCTTTCATATTGTCCTATTAACATGGTCCTGCCTTTGCTCGCTTAAGCTTATTAGCGAAAGCGGCTCTCCTTTCTTTTCGTGAAACGATGTGTCCCACTTTTTCCCACTTTATACCATTTTGAACCCATTTTCGTGAAAAGTCAAGTGGTGAATTGGTATGAAAACAGTAAGAATAGCCTAGGGATTAGGGATTAGAAATAAGTAATAAAAGAGGACAAGAGGGGAACTTAACTATTCACTATTTGATTAGAGTGCTAGTTCTTTTTCTACACTTCCGAGGTCGCCATTTTTATAGGTAACTTTAATGACGAATTTAATAGAGCTCGTAACTTTATCGTACTTACAAACGTTTGCAGAGCATGTTCCAAGTGTAATTTCACGCTTTATTGAAGTATCGCCGCTTTTTATCTGAATGGGGCTTCCAACCGCTCCTCTTGGAACATTATTGGTCTGCCCCTCCTCTGTAACCTGAGCATCATAGGAAACCTCGTACTCAACCGATTTTATGCCTTCAAGCTTGGTTATTTCCATAACGACCGCCTTTTTATCCTGCCTGAGGCTCAATTTCAAGCCTATTTCGTCGGGATTTACGCTTTTAACCTGTTTTTCCTCGGTTGTCGGGGCTTGAGCCTGTTTCTTGGCTCCGGCTGTAATGAAATACAAGCCACCTGCTGCAAGAACAAGAACAACTGCGAGGACGATAAACAAAACCTTATTCTTCTTAATAAGTTCCATAATTTTATTTATGCAGAAAGTTTACGCAATGTCAACTCCTCTCCCTCAACAAGGTCAATAGGGGTATAAATTTCTCCTGCCAGGCTTCCCAATCTTCTTATTGGATGCGAGCGTGTCATGCAGTTGGCACAAAATTCATCCGCTTCTCCTCCAATAGCCTTCTTCAATCCTTCCAGACTCAAGAAATGAACACTATCTGCACCAATTTCATCAGCTATTTGCTGGTCAGTTTTAATTCCCGGAATTCCCCCGCCGTTTTTTAAAGCTTTCAGTTCATTATGACTTGCTATATCTACTCCAAGATCGCATGTCTCTACAAACTTAGGAGAACCTAAAACAACATGTACTTCCTTTGCTCCTTTTGCCCTGACTTTTGCTATCAGTTTTTCTGTTGTCTTTCCTCTGATTAATGAATCATCCCCCAAAACAACTATTTTGTCTCTAACCGCTCTGGAAACCGTAAACTTAAGTTCCAGTGTGGCATCTCTGGCTGCCGGAGTGTCTTCTATAAAACTTCTAATACCTCCTCTGTATCTGTCTTTTCTTATTGCTGTGTTCCTTGCGATTGCCCCAAGAGCCTCGGCATACCCGCACATAAAATCCTGCCCAGAATCAGGAATACCTATAAACATATAGTCGGAAGGTAGAGGAAATTCTCTGGCCGCCTCTTGGCCAGACCTATAT
>JAKAEH010000050.1 GCA_021825955.1 bacterium
ACACAAGAAACTAATCTATTTAAAGAAAAAATTTTCCAAGATCGAAGGCTTTTTGAAGGAAAAGAAAGTCATTTATCTGATAAGGCTTGTATTAATCTCAATGATAATCTTAAATTTGGTTGCCGTAGTCTATCAGGAAAGAGGAAAATATTTTGTAAATCATTACTGGGAGAATTTTCCTGCTTTAGAAAAGGTTTTTAGAAGTTCCCAGTATATGAATAAACATCCCAAAGGATTTATTCCTGATGAAATTGCCTTATCGTATGCCGGAGGCAAGCTTATAAAAGGCACTAATCCTGTGTTGGTTGTTCCCGAAGCGCCTCCTTTAGGGAAATATCTTGTTGGTTTGTCAACAGTTTTTTTCGATAACGACAGTACTGTTATTCTTATAAGCGGAGTGCTCGTTTTGTTTTGTCTGTATCTATTGGGCTTTCAGGTTCTGTCAAGTAAAACTCTTGCGCTGATTCCTCCGTTCTTATTCAGCAGCGAACAGATGTTTAAGAATCAATTTATTTACACGCCTTTATTTGATTTATTCCAGTTAGTATTCCTTATTGCCGGATTTTACTTTTTCAACAGGGGCGCAAGTTCTAAGAAATTTTTAATTCCCTTTTTGTTAACCAATATTTTTTTGGGTTTATTTATTTCTACAAAATTTTTTGTCACAGGTTCTACTATTGTATTCGCTTGGTTTTTAGTTCTCTTTTTACGAAAAGACTTCAAAAAACTTTTTTATCTTTTTCTCATGCTTCCAGTTTCTATATTTATTCTACTTTTTAGCTATATCAGGGTATTTGCTTTTGGCTATACCCTTAGTAGATTTTTAGGAATTCAAAAATGGATTTTTTTATATCACAAGAGTCAACTAATTTTACCCTTTTCCGCGTGGCCGTTATTGCTTTTAAACAGATGGTATGTTTGGTTCGGGAACAAGCCGGTAATATCGGATGCCCAATGGTCAATTCTCTGGCCTATAGCAACAATAGGTTCAATAATAGCTATCTTCCTTTATGTTTTTAAAAAAATTCAAAAAAACCCACAGGTGGAAATTCTCATGGCATGGTTCGTCGGTTACATGCTTTTTTTGAGCGTTGGGCAAATTTTTTCAAGATATTTTGTTATTATGATTCCAATACTTTATATAATTCTTGTATACGGTTTAGTATCTGTGTATAAAGTTTTCAAACAATGAAAATAGCTATTGACGTTTCACCACTTCAATCCGGGCACAAGGTGAGGGGAGTAGGTTTTTATCTGGAGCACTTAAAAAATGCGCTTGTTAATTATTTCCCCCAGAATGAATATGTATTTTTTTCCAGAGGAGAAAAACTTCCCCGGGACGTTGAGCTGGTGCATTTTCCGTATTTTGAACCATTTTTTCTTGCTCTTCCCCTATATAAAAAATATAAAACCGTAGTAACTGTTCATGATCTTACGCCGATTGTTTTTCCCAACGCTTTTCCAAGAGGAATAAAAGGAGAAATAAAATGGCAGATGCAAAGATATGCACTTAAAAAAGCTAATGCCGTGATTACAGATTCTGAGTCTTCAAAAAAAGACATAATAAAATACGTCGGCGTAAAAGAAAGTAAAGTAAGGGTTGTTTATCTTGCGGCAGGAGAATATTTTAAAAAATTAGACGAAAAGGCCTTGCAGACAGAAGCCTTGGTAAAAAAATACAACTTACCGAAAAAATTCGCTCTTTATGTAGGAGACGTTACGTGGAATAAAAATTTACCTAGGCTTATAGATGCAGCTCTTGATGCGAATATTCCTCTTGTTATGGCGGGGAAAAGTTTGGTCTCTCAGAATTTTGACAAAAACAATCCGTGGAACAGAGATTTGGTAAGGATACAAGAATTGGCAGCTAAAAATAAAAACATAATTAGGCTAGGTTTTGTCCCGGACGAGGATTTGGTCAGGCTTTATAATTTTGCTTCTGTTTTTGTAATGCCTTCTCTCTACGAAGGCTTTGGTTTACCTATTTTGGAAGCAATGGCCTGCGGATGCCCTGTTATAACAACGAAAGAAGGCTCTCTTAAGGAGGTTGCGGGAGAAGGAGCATTTTTTGCAGACGGATACGATGTTGTAAGCATAGCCTCCGCTCTAAAAAAAGTTTTGTCCGACGAAAATATTCAAAAGGAGTTAACACAAAAAGGCCTTGAAAACGTTAAAAGATTCTCATGGAAGAAAACTGCCGAGGAAACGATAGGTGTCTACAGGGATGTTCTGAGCAAATGAAATTATTTACCAAATTGTTGTCGTACGAATTGATAAGCGGAAGTCTGTATATTTTTATAGGCTCGATGCTTGCAAACTTTCTTGCTTTTCTTCTTAACTTGTATCTTGCAAGAAATTTATCGTATGCAGATTATGCAATTTTTGCCTCTCTTTTGTCGATAATAACCTTAGCAGCAATACCCGCAAACTCTTTGAGCGCAATTATAGTTAAGTTTGCAACGAGTTTTTATGCAAAAAAAGAAAATGAAAAACTTAAAACTCTTTATTCTCTCTTCTTTAAGGTCATACTTGCTGTATCGGTTTTAATTATTATGATATTTTCCTTTTTTGCGCTTCCTCTTAGTCAGTTCCTGCATCTTGATAATATTCTATATATGGTTGCAACAGGTTTTATTATCGTAGCTTATTATCTGAATGCTTTTCATACGGCTTTTTTGCAAAGCCTACTAAAATTTAAATTTATGTCTTTTTTAAGTGTTGTCGGGGGAGTACTTAAGCTTGTATTCGGAGTGATTCTTGTGGGCTTCGGATTTAAAGCGTTTGGAGGACTGTGGGCTTTATTCGTTATGACTTTTGGTATGTTTTTGTTGGCATATCTGCCGATTCTCCCAATCTTAAGATCTAAGTATTCGGAAGTAAAGATTTCGCTTGGCTCTCAGGAGATACTTTCATATGCTCTGCCTACATTTGTTACGGTACTGTTTTTAACATCTTTTACGTCAAGTGACGTAATTTTGATTAAGCATTTTTTCAATCCTCATCTGGCGGGTTATTATGCAGGGCTTTCTCTGATGGGTAAAGTAATTTTTTATTTTACAATGCCTATTCCTTTGGTTATGTTTCCTCTGCTAGTAAAAAAACATACAGCAGGGCAGAGTTTTGTAAACGTTTTTTATCTTTCTCTTTTTCTGGTCGCTCTTCCTTCGCTTGCAATAAGTATATTTTATTTCTTATTTCCGCAGTTTGTCATAGATCTTTTCTTAGGAGGAAGACAATATCTTTATATTGCTCCGTTCTTAGGAATTTTTGGATTGTTTCTTACTGTTTTTAGCCTTGTTAATGTTTGTGTTAACTTCTTCCTTTCTGTAGGCAAAACCGGTGTTGCCGTATTGGTTGTTGTAGCCGCTTTAGCACAAATTTTGCTTATAAGTCTTTACCACACGAACTTTCTTCAGGTAATATTAATATCTCTGATAATTATGTTAGCTCTTCTTATAATATTAGTCGCGTTGTTTGTTAAACAATATGTACAGATTTCAAAAATAAAAGAGAACATAGCTTTCTTAATAAGCCCCAACTTGTGATATACTTTGAGTAATGGAATTTATTACTCTTGATAACTACAAAACTGTAAAACTCATCAAAGACGTTGCCGTTCATCCTTATAAGGTTAATGAAGATGAGTCTGGAATTTTGGTGGAGACTTTAAGAAAAGATTGGGATGATGTATACGGTTCGGGTCGTGAGTTTTTCATGCAATATTATTCGGAGACCCCTCCGGGTTTGGCAAGAGATGAAACCGTATGGCATTACCATCCTACTGTTCAGGACGACAGATTTTCGGTAGTTAAAGGCGAAATAGTCGTGGCGATTGCGGATAACAGGGAAGACTCGGAAACAAAAGGCCTATTAAATCTTTTTTATATAAATGCAAGAAAAAATCCGTATATTGTTCTTATTCCAAGAAGAACACTGCATGGATTTATGGTTGTTTCGGAAAATCCTGCAGTCCTCATAAATTTTCCTACAGGACTTTATAATCCGAAAGAGGAAGGCAGAATTCCTTATGAAGAGGCGCAGGTAAAAACTGAAAACGGTGAATTATTCGGTTGGAATTTGGTTAGAGAACATTTTTCGAAACAAGCTTCATAATGGAAAAAGTAAAGTTATTATCCCTTGTTGTTCCTGCCTACAGACAAGAAAAAACCATAACAAAAGATATTACTGCAATTGCAACAGCACTGTCTGCGTTGCCTATTAATTACGAAATAATAATTGTTGTTGACGGATTTGCCGACAAAACTTACGAAGCAGTACAAAAAATAAAAAAAACTGGTGTCACTGTTTTAGGATACAAGGATAATAAAGGAAAGGGGTTTGCCATAAAAAGAGGGGTAGAGGAAGCAAAAGGAGATATTATCGGATTTATTGATGCGGGAATGGACATAGATCCTACAGAAATTTCCATAATGCTGGATATTATGGATTGGAACAAAGCGGATATTGTTATAGGAAGCAAGCTTCATCCCGAATCTAAGGTAAACTATCCTTTCTGGAGAAAGGTTCTTTCATGGGGATATAGGAGTTTAACTCATTTTCTTTTTGGATTTAGCGTTAAGGATACTCAGGTAGGGCTTAAGATATTTAAGAAAAAAGCTGCAAAGGACATATTCTCCAAAATAATAGTAAAAAGATTCGCTTTTGACATTGAGGTTTTGGCAGTAGCGTATAAACTTGGCTATACCAGAATTTATGAAGCTCCCATAAAATTAAATTTTAACGGAGTAAGTAATATTACTTCTTCAAGCTTTTGGAGAGTGATTTTCTGGATGCTCTGGGACACAGCCGCGGTCTTCTACAGGGTTAAAGTGCTGCACTATTATGATAGAAAAACTAAAACTTAAAACGTATAACTTAAAAGTAAATAAAAGGAATTTAGGTTTTATATTTTAGTTTTTAAGTTTAATTAAAATGAATATTTTGGTTTTAAATTGGAGAGATACTAAAAATCCGAAGAGCGGGGGAGCGGAAATAGTTACCCTGCAGCATGCAAAAGCATGGGTTAAAAGTGGACACAAAGTTACATGGTTTACTTCGGAATTTAAGGATGGAAAAGCCAAAGAAGCGTTAGATGGTGTAAATATTGTGCGACGCGGAAATTTTATTTCTGTATATTTTTATGCAATTATTTTTTATTTATTTTCAGGAAAAAAATTTGACGTTGTCATAGATGAGATTCATGGTTTGCCGTTTTTTACGCCTATTTTTGTCCGAAAGCCCAAAATCGCGCTCATACATGAGGTTGCGGACGAAATTTGGGATTATATGTATCCTTTTCCAATAAATAAGATCGGAAAGTTTATAGAACCGTTTTATTTCAATTTTTATAAACGTGTTCCTTTTTGGACTGGTGCAAATTCTACTGTTTTAGATTTGGAAAAAAGAGGAATTAAAAAAAGTAATTGCACAATAATATTTTCTCCGGCATCTAACTTAGCTTTACGTAGGCCTCCATTAAAAGAAAAAAAACCTACTTTTATTTTTGTCTCACGAGTTGTCAAAATGAAAGGGATAGAAGAAGTAATAAGAGCTTTTTTCTATATTCTTCGTGAACTAAAAGACGCAAGGCTTTGGATTGTAGGAGACGGAGGAAAGTCATATGTAGACGAGTTAAGAGATACAATGAAGTCCTACTCTATCGCCCCACGTGTAAAATTTTTTGGAACCGTTTCGGAAAACAAGAAGCTGGAGCTTATGAGAAAAGCGCATATTCTTTTACACGCTTCTGTAAAGGAAGGATGGGGATTGGTAGTTATAGAGGCTGCAAGTCAGGGAACCCCCTCTGTTGTGTATGATGTAGCCGGTCTTAGGGATTCTGTAAAAAACGGAAAAACGGGAATAGTTCTGTCCGAAAATTCGTCAAAAGAGATGGCGAGAGAAGCACTGAATCTCTACAAAAATAAAAGACTTTATGAGAAATTTCAAAAAAATGCTATTTTGTGGGCAAAAAGCTTAACATGGAAAGACGCAACAAAGAAAAGCCTTGCATTAATAGAAAGCGTTGTTTAAATGGATAAATTACTATTTAAATTTAGATTTTTTGCATTATTTTTAATATTAATCCTCGGATTGTACCTGAGGAATAATAATCTTTATACGTGGCCACGTCTGGGAGCAACATTTGATGAATATGCATGGACATGGCTGGGGATGAGCCTAATTCAAAACCATGTTCCGATATCATGGTCTCCCCATCCTCAATACGCACACAAAACTTTAATTACATATCAGAAAGCATATTTTTGGTTAGTAAGGCCTTACCTTGAGCACCCGCCGCTTTTTGGTCTTGTTGCAGGCAGCTATGCTTTGCTTTCGGGAACTAAGGATATGCTTCATGTTGATCTTAACCACATAAGAGGATTGGCCCTTATTTTGGGAGTATTGAGCATTTTTATTTTATATATTTTTGCCGCAGAGGTTTATGATTATAAGATTGGGCTTTTGTCGGCCCTAATTTATTCGGTGATTCCGACAATTGTCGTGGGCTCAAGACTTGTGCAGAACGAAAATTTTTTTATTCCATTTTTTCTCCTAGCTCTTACTCTTTTGTCAAAATTTATAAAAACAAACAATCCTTGGTATAGAAACGGCGCGGCTGTTATCTGTGGGCTCTTAAGTTTAGCAAAAGTCCCATGGTTGGCAG
>JAKAEH010000051.1 GCA_021825955.1 bacterium
TTTCAATTGTTTTTCTCTCAAAAATTCTAGGACACAAAAGACTTTCCTCAACCGAACGCTATCTTCAATTTATAAAAGACAGCAAGAACGGCCAAAGCACCACATTGGCTGAACTTTAAACTCTACCATAAAGCCTCCGCTTGATTTCCTTCCTTTTTTTGTGGCATTATTAAATTATGGATGCTCCCCAAAATCCGGAACACGGAACTTATGACATAAGAACACTTCTTTCATGGTCGGCACCCGGAAGGCCGTATAGACCGAAAGGAAAAGATTTTTACCTATCTGTCACTTTAATTGTCCTTTTTGTCGAGGTAATAATTTTTCTTTTCGGCCAATATCAACTCATGGCAGTAGTTGGTGCCCTCTCATTTTTATCAATGGTTCTTTCGTCTGTTCCCCCCCGAAGTTTTCACTATAAAATAACAACTGAGGGGATTAAGGTTGAGGATTACTTTTACATTTGGTCGGAACTTTATGACTTCTATTTCAAGCGAATTGACCAAACAGAAGTATTAATTATCAGAACTCAAGATTTTTTACCCGGGGAACTTAAAATTACGCTTGGAGAAATAAGCCGTGACCACGCAAGACGCGTTTTAGTACACTATCTTCCTTATCGCGAATACGTAAAACCTACATTTATGGAAAAATCTGCCGATTGGCTCTCACACAACTTTCCTTTAGAACGGGCAAAATAGCAGCTCTTTAAACCCCCGAGGTTTGCCAAAGCTTCCTAAATATCATAAAATACGAACGTAACCTGCGCTCGTAGCTCAACGGATGAGTCTTTATAGCCTCTCCGTTTTCGCCACGATCTTGCGCTCGTAGCTCAACGGATAGAGCATTGGATTGCGGATCCAAAGGTTGGTGGTTCGATTCCACTCGGGCGCGCACAAGGAGGGTTCGCATAGCGGCCAATTGCACGAGTTTCGAAAACTCGAGGGAGCAATCCCTACACAGGTTCAAATCCTGTACCCTCCGCAAATCACATATACAGGAAAAAAGCACAATTATGAAATACGAATTTTCTGCAGGGGGAATAGTTTATAAAAAAGATGGTACCAAACTGGACATACTGGTTTCCCAGCACTCGATGCATCATGGGTGGGTTTTCCCTAAAGGCTTAATTGGGGATCATGTTGACGGCGAAAGCAAAGAAGATACGGCAATTCGCGAAGTAAAGGAAGAAACGGGTGCTGAAGGAAAGATTATTAAAGAAATGGGGCCTGTAAGCTATTGGTACGTTTGGGATGGCGAAAAGATTAAAAAAACCGTTTACTACTACATTATGGAATTTACAGGAGGAGATATCACAAAACACGATGATGAGATGGAAGCCGTGGAATGGGTATTGCCAAATAAAGTGCTCGAAAAACTAACGTATAGAAGCGATAAAGAGGTATTTGTGAAAGCCTTACCAATAATTAATACCTTGTTGTAAAATATTATTCCTGGGAGGAGTCGCATAGCGGCCTATTGCACACGCTTGGAAAGCGTGCGAGCGCAAGCTCACGCGGGTTCAAATCCCGCCTCCTCCGCCAATTTGTAATTGGAAAGCTTATCTTATATAATAGGAATTCATGAAAAGAGAAAAACTTACAGTTGAAAAAAGAACAATTGCAGGAAAACAAGTAAAAAAGCTACGACGTGAAGGAATTCTTCCCGCTAATGTTTATGGGAAAGACATCAAATCACAATCTGTTCAACTTCCCTTAAAAACCTTTAAAGAAATGTTTAAAAAGGTGCATGAAACCGGACTTGTAGATATAGAATTTGACGGTGAAAGCCTTCCGGTTCTTATCCACAATGTTCAATTTAACCCAAGAACTCAAGAACCTCTTCACGCAGATTTCTATAAGGTAAACCTAAAAGAAAAAATTACCGCAAAAGTCCCAATAGTCGCAGTCGGAGAACCACAAGCAGTTGCCGACAAAATCGGACTTCTCTTGCAACCGATGGGCGAACTTGAGGTTGAAGCTTTACCAACCGATCTTCCTGAAAAAATAGAAGTAAATGTTGAAAGCCTTAAAGACGTCGACCAGGCAATTTTAGTTTCAGACCTTAAAATGGATGAAGGCGTTACTGTTATTAGTGACGGCGGACAAACAGTATTTAAGATTGGGGAACTCGTAACTAAAGAAATGGAAGAACAAGCCGCAGCAGATGAGGCCGCAGCAGAAGCAGCATCAGCTGAAACTGCTGAAGGCGAAGCTGAAGGTGAAAAGCCTGCAGAAGGAGAAGAAAAAACACCTGAAGAAGGCGGGGAAGAACCAGGCGGAGAACAAAAAGCGGAAGAACCACAACCAGAACCACAGCAATAATCTATTTCACGAACTTCTTAAGATCCAGGGCTTTTTGGAACAAAGGGTCGTAATACAAAGCTTTATCCAGATATTGTCCTGCTTTTGCTTTTTCATTTAGCTTCAAAGCGTATACGGCAGCATTGTAATACCCGTCAACATAATTTGGATGTTTTGCTAAAATATCTTCCCAATATGAAAGGCTCTGCTCCACCCCTTCTTTTTCTGTTTTTGTTTTTAAAAAGGTTTCGTAAGCAACAGACGTTTCATAAACCAAAAAAAGGAACATTAATGACAAAAAAATTAGCAAATACAAAGCCAAGCCTTTCCTTAGCTGAACCCTTTTGAGGCCTTTAAATTTTATTTTCGTTAAAAACTGCGGTAATCTTTCGGTAATTCTGCGGTAATAATTATTTTGCTTCATATGGCCAAGGCGCAATAATTAAATCCTGTTCAAAACCTAATTGTTTGCTTATTTCTTCGGTAATAAACGGCATGAAGGGATGAAGAAGCTTGAGAACAACCAGGAAATTGTCTGCTAAAACATTCAGGGTTGCTTCTGTCGCTCTTGGTTTCATATCTTCAATATATTTATCTGCAAACACGTGCCATATAAAATCATAAAGTTTCTCGGCTGCAAAATTAAAATTATAATTATCCAAGTCCTTAGTAATTTCTTTGGTTAGTTTCTCAACTTTTTCCGTCCAGGATTTATTCCATTCACCTATTTTATTTGTTACGACCGGTTTATTACCGTCTTTAATACTTTGTCGAGTAAACTCTATAAACCGCGCCATATTCCAAAGTTTATTGGCAAATTTACGTGCAGCATCCAATTTGGGGTATGAAAGTGCTTGATCATTCCCTGTAGCATTTCCGTAGATTAATGCGAAGCGAACGGCATCTGCTCCATATTGATCAATAAGCTCTAAAGGATTTATAACGTTCCCTTTGCTTTTGCTCATTTTCTTTCCATATGGATCATTTACAATCCCGTGAAACAAGACATTTTTAAATGGAGCTTCGTTTGTTCTATAAAGCCCAAGCATTACCATACGTGTTACCCAAGCTTTTAGAATGTCATAAGCCGTCTCCATAACATCTGTCGGATAGAACTTATCAAAGTCTCCTGAAACGCGGCTTGTTTGAAGCGTAGCGAAGGGCCATTGACCGGATGAAAACCAGGTATCAAATGTATCCGGATCTTGCTCCCATTCTTCCCCTTTTGGCGCTTCACCTTCTGAAACAATCCACTCACCTGTTTTTTTATTCTTCCAAGCAGGAATTCTTATTCCCCACACAATTTGTCGGGAAATATTCCAATCCCGCAAATTTTCGAGCCATTGGAAATAAATTGTCTCAAAGTTTTTTGGAGTAATCTTAATTTTCCCTTCTTTGACAGCTTTAACTGCATCCTCGGCTAATTGTTTTGTTTTGACAAACCACTGCTCCAGTGGAAGCGGCTCCAAAACATTTTTACACTTGTAGCAGAGGCTCAAGTTAGTAATGTAATGTTCATCAATTCTTTCAATTAAACCTTTTTTTTGCATTTCCTCTACTATTGCTCTTCGTGCCTCCTTAACATACATTCCGGCAAATTTTCCGGCATGCTCATTCATTTTTCCGTCAAATCCGATTACTTGCTTCATGGCAAGGTTATGCCTTTTTCCTGTTTCAAAATCCGCGAAATCGTGAGCCGGGGTAATTTTTACCACTCCTGTTCCAAATTCAGGATCCACCATTTCATCGGCAATTACTTTTATTTTTGATTTTCTCAAGACCGTTTCTATCTCAATTTCTTTTCCAACATACTCTTTATATCGCGCGTCTTCTGGGTGAACAGCAACTGCTGTATCCCCAAATTTTGTTTCTGGTCTTGTGGTTGCAAGAATTAATGGACCGTATTTAATGTAATAAAGAGGACGTTCACGCTCTTCATGAACCACTTCCAAATCAGAAAAAGAGGTTCCGTCAAACGTGCAGTAGTTTACCAATTTATAATCTCTGTAAACCAAACCATCCTTATACATTTGGTTAAAAGTTTTATAAACGATTTTTATAATTTCAGGGTCAAGCGTGTATCTTTCACGGCTCCAGTCAAGAGAAAATCCAAGTCTACGTAATTGTTTTTGAATTCCGCCTCTATGCTCGTTTACATATTCTTCAATCATTTTGTAAAGAGTTTCGCGGTCATAGTCTAAGCGCGATTTCCCTTCTGTTTTTAGTTTTTTTTCAAAGACAAATTGAGTTTCAATCCCTGCATGGTCAGTTCCGGGAAGCCAAAGCGCTGCGTACCCTTTCATACGCTTGTAACGAATAAGTATGTCCTCAACCGTAAACATTGCGTGTCCAAAGTGAAGAGCTCCATTTGCATTTGGGGGAGGAAGAATTATTGAATAAGGCTTACCGTCAGGGTTTACTTCGGGTTTAAAATACCCTTTTTCCTCCCAATTTTTATATATTTTTTCCTCAATTTCTTCGTGTTTATAAACTTTGTCCATAATGCTGATTCTAACATAGCCATAACTTAAACAAAACCCTTTACTTGACAATAAGACGGCAAATACTTTAATATATCCCCTACAGGGGGATTATATGTACAAACCAAAAGACGAAAAAGAAAAAACAATGCACAGATTAAAGATTGCCCGAGGACATCTTGAAAAGGTTATAAGAATGTTTGAGGGCGATGAATATTGCATAGATATCCTTCATCAATCACAAGCTGTACAAAAAGCCTTAAAGGAAATAGATAATTTAATTCTTGAAAACCATTTGAATACTTGTGCGGCAGATGCAATACTAAACGGTAAAGGGAAAGAAGCGATAGAAGAAGTAATGAGTGTTTTTAAAAAGAAAAACGACTAAATGACTCCGGATAAAATTCTCGTTATTATAGGTGGGTTTTTAACAATTGGCATAATTGCCTGGTATTTCTTTGGCAAAAAAGAAGAAACAGTCCTCGCAGACGAAAACATAGATATTGAGGTTTCAGGCGGATATAAACCTTCAAAAATCCAACTGAAAAAGGGGCAAAAAACCACACTTTCCTTTTTAAGAACAGACTCAAACAGCTGCCTCGAGGACGTGGTACTTCCGGATTTTAAAATTAAAAAATTTTTGCCCTTAAATAAAGAGGTTTCTATTGAGATAAAGCCAGAAAAAACCGGCGAATTTGAAATTTCCTGCGGAATGAATATGTTCCACGGAAAAATAATTGTCAAATAATATGAACGAAACAAAAACATTTCCAATAAAAGGGATGCATTGTGCCTCATGCGTCCGGGTGATCGAACGCGCTCTAAAAAAAGTTGAGGGAATTGATGAAGCAACTGTAAATTTAGCATCCGAAAAAGCAACCATATCGTTTGATCCAAAAGTTGCTATGGATGAAAAAATTACTTCCGCTGTATCCAAAGTCGGATATACTGCTCTACTTCAAGAAGGGGCAAAAACCGAGGATGAAGAAAAAGAAGAAAAACAAAAAGAACTAAAAGTGCTTAAAAACAAGGTTGTCTTTTCATTATTAATAGGCGGCCTAATCTTGTGGGGAAGCTTTCCCGGACTTATGGAAACCTCGCCTTCCTTCCTTCAGAATTTTATAGTTCAATTCTTGCTTGCCTTGCCGGTTCAATTTTTTGCAGGAAAGGATTTTTACAAGGCGGCAATTCCTGCTTTAAAAAACAGGACCGCAAACATGGATACCTTGGTTGCTCTTGGAACCACAGCCGCATTTGCTTACTCAACGGTCGTCACCTTTATTCCCAATATTATTAAAGGTCTGGGAATCAACCCGGAACCATATTTTGATGTTTCAGTAATAATTATCGGTCTTATTCTCCTAGGAAGGTTTTTTGAGGCACGTGCAAAAGCAGGAACATCAGAAGCAATTAAAAAATTAATTGGGCTTCAGGCAAAAACCGCAAGAGTTGTTCGAAACGGAAAGGAAATTGATATTCCAATCGGAGAGGTTGCCGTCGGAGATCTAATAAGAGTAAGACCCGGTGAAAAAATTCCTGTTGACGGAAGAATCGTTGAAGGTGAGTCTTCAATTGACGAATCTATGGTAACCGGTGAAA
Organism: bacterium; assembly: GCA_021825955.1. The sequence continues at coordinate 6,383 of JAKAEH010000051.1, forward strand.
GCATTCCTAATGACAAAACAAAAGGAGATATGGTAATCGGAGCAACAATTAATAAAACCGGGACATTTACATATAAGGCAATGAAGGTCGGACAAGAAACAATGCTTGCTCAAATAATAAAACTTGTAGAAGCAGCCCAAGGAAGCAAGGCTCCAATCCAGCGACTTGCCGATATGATTTCTTCTTATTTTGTCCCGGTAGTCATTATGCTTGCAACACTAACCTTTGTCGTTTGGTATGTTGTTGGTCCTGCGCCATCCTTTCTTTACGCATTGTTAAAC
>JAKAEH010000052.1 GCA_021825955.1 bacterium
TGTATGTTCGAATGGAGCGGCTATTACTTTAATGGCAACATGGCTTTGTCCGGCAAAAAACAAACCCTCTCCGATGTCGGCTGAAAGTAAAAGTTCTTTTTCTCCTTGTGAAAGGTAAAATATCTGAGAGACCAAATCAACCTCCGAAGGGCTTTGCTTTAAAAGCATTTGAATAGATGAGTTGGATAAAATTGCTTTTCCATAGTCCGTAGAAAGAAAGTCTTGGACATCTTGAGTGGCAGTTGTTAGGGCAAGATAATATTTTCTTGACCTTTTTGCAACACTATAAACAAAAGATGCCGAGTCTGGGTATTTCATCACGTACCAAGCCTCATCAAGAATAAGAAGTCTTTTTTTAAGCGTTTTTCTTACCCTTGTCCAAACAAAATCTAAAACTATATGCATTGCAACCGGCCTTAGCTCTTCCTCCAGAGCTTTAATATTAAAAACAGTTAAGGGATTCTTAAGGTCAAAATTTGACTGCTGATTAAATATTCCACTTAAGCTTCCCTTAATAAACTTTTCAAGCCGTAGAGCCAGCTCTCTTGCTGAAGGATCTTCCATTCCAAGAAGCACTTTGTATAAATCCTCCATTAATGGAGGTTGGTTTTTTTGAGTTGCCGGGTCTGCTGTTATTCCTTTTTGCCTGTAGGTTTCAACCAGAGCCCTGTCTAAAATTGCATCATGTGAAGCGTCAAGATCTCCCATGATAATTCTCAAAAGACCATGTAAAGAGAGAATTTTAAGGCCCAATTCGTTTTCTCCTTCTTCATAAAGACCGGACATATCAAAAGGATTTATTCTTACAGGGTCGGAGGGGGTAAAGGAAACATGCTCTCCTCCCATTGTTTTTGCAAGGGTTTCATATTCTCCTTCGGGGTCAATAATTATTACTTCCGTTCCAAACATAAACTGCCTCATGGCCTCGAGTTTTATAAGATATGATTTTCCCGATCCGGATTTTCCAAACACAACCTCATTGGCGTTTTCAAGAGAGTATCTGTCAAAAATTATCAGCGATCCGTTTTGTTCGTTTATTCCATACATAACTCCTTTATCTTGTGCAAGGGTAGCCGAAGTAAATGGAAAAGTTGAGGCAAGGGAAGTCGTATCCATATTTCTTGTGATAAAAAGCCTGTCCTGTCCGATGGGAATGCTGGATTTAAACCCGTCTTCCATCTGGAGAGTAGCTGTTTTAGAAAGCATAAGAATTGAGCCAAGCGTCGTGTTTAGTCTTTTTGACGCTTCATCAAGGTCTTTTACATTTTCCGCAGATAGGGTTACGTAAAGACTGAACTGAAAAAATCTCTCTACGCCTTTTGCCAGCTCTTCCTGCACTGCAAGTGCATCATCCAAAGAAGCCTTTACTTTAGGATCTACCAATTGTCCCTCCTCAACCTGAGAGGAGATTGTGGCTTCCATTTCGGCGATTTTTCTTCTTAAGTCGGACAAGACATCCGGAGAAGATGTCGGATAGATAAACATAGATATATTCATCGAGTGATCGTAGTCAATTAATGGCTGTAGCCAGTTTGGTGAAACAAATCGCGGATACCCTACGACAAAAGAAGTTTTATAAAAAGTTTCACCAACTCTTATAAAATGGAAATCAACCTCTATGGATGACGGTGCAATAACATCAGTAAGTGAAACCATCCCTTTTTCAAGAGACCCTATCGCAGCGGAATTTCCTATTTGTTTTATTGGTTGAGCCGTCTGACCGGCCTGTTTGGCTTTTTTACCAAATAATTTCATACATTCTCCCTGCTTTTAACAACGGGAGTGTTTATGTTATCCCCCGCTTGTCCGGTTTCAATGACAGTATCGTTATAAATCTCATAAAAAAGCTTAACCAACTCTTCTTTTTCAAGAGTCCTTGCTCTTAAGTTCAGTCTCGATAGTTGAGAGTGGAGCGACTCGGCTTTTGAATGAAGAGCAGACCTCGCAGTTTGGGGAAGCGATGAAGCGTCATAGCCTTTTTTGTTTACGTTTGTTGCCGCTGCGCCAACTCCCTTTTCAAGAAAAGAAAAAGGAATGGCAATGTAGAATTTTTTATCCAAAACAGTATTTACTTTTACAAGTTCCTGTACAAAATCTCTGTAAAGCCTTATTTGCTCTGCAAGCATTTGATTTTGAGTCTTTTTTGCTTCATTATCTAGAAGTTTTAAATAAGAAGATATGTCTAGTTTTTTACTCCTTATTAATATTTGAATTGGAAAAGAAAGGGAATTTAACAATGCCGCATAGGAATATATCTTTGAGTCTTGTTCTTCTGCGGAGAGAAGGGCAAAATTAGTTGCCGTTACTTCGATTACGATGCATGCATTTCCTCCGGACAAAATTACTACATCATCAACAATATCTTGGATTTCGGTGAATTTTTGAGTTGTAGCGTTGATTTTTCGGGCAGATTTGGCCATTTAATTAAAAAGAGACCTCCTTAGTTCCTCTCTGGTGTCAACGGATATTACCTCGATTGGAAGTATTATTTGTCCTGTTGCGCTAAATTCTATGACGTCAAATTTGTTTTCGCCCTTGGAGTCTTCAAACTCGATTGTATATGTACCGTTTGCTATTGGAGTTGCCGAAGCAAACTGCCCGAGGGGGTTTGTCTTAAATGCCCTTACGGGGTTTCCGTCCGCATCTTTAACTTCTACAAGAATATTTTGCAAGGGGTTTCCTCTCGGATCTTTGACGATTCCTGTTACAATATTTGGAAATTCCGGAGCTATGGGAAGTCCAATGCTTTTTCCAAGCCCCTGCGGAATACTCCTGACATTTCTGGTTTCTTTTATTGGCTCTTGGGCCATTGAGGGAGAGTATACTTGTTTATGTTCTGTAGACAGCTGTTTTTGTAAAAGAGCAATCTGTTTTTCCAATTCTTGTTTTTGTTTTGCGGTATCGGAGAGCATGGTTTCAAGTTCCAAAACCTTTTTATGCGCTTCGTTATATTCTTGAGAACCCGCTCTTGCGGCTTCCAGGGCTTTTGCTGCTGCTAACTGCTGCTCAAGAACAATAGCCTCTTTTTGTAGAAAAACTTCCTTGTCCGTAGGCGCTTGGGAAGTGTCTTCTTTTGGAGGTTCGACAGAAGGCGCCTGTTGTTGCGGGGCCGCATTTGCAAAAACATGTGACATTACGGGCTCCGGAATTGGTACGGGCTGGGCTTGTCCTTTGTTGTACATATTGCCCAGAGATTCAAAAAATACCATTTCTTTTTGGTCTAGTTGGCTTTTGGGTCTTTTAGGCAATGAGTTTAAGTATTCTTTCAAGTCCTCTCCCGACAAGGCTGTTGTTTCTTTTTGAGGAACAAGCTTGGCGTTTGGGTTTTTAGCCCGGGGTGTTTGAATCCAAAGGTGGCCGCCTGTTTTTTGATAAACAAACTGAGTAGAAGACATAATAGCTTTTATAAAATTTGTGAACATTAAGTCCATCGGGCGGCCTTCAATTGGTAAAAAGGCAAGTCCGACTCCCAAGAAGGCAGATAAGGCTGCAAGCGGGAGCTTGATAATTATAAAAAGCGGGCTGGCAAAAAAAATCCAGGCAAGAACTATCCCTGCCGCAAGATATGCAAATTGCTTTACGGTCATGTCGCCAATAAGCTTAAACTGAAAACCGGTTATATCCTGGGGGATAGGGTGATTTTCCATATAAAACGAGTGTATAACGTGAAAAATTACGTTGCAAGATTATCAAACTAGGTCAAAAAATATTAAAATTGAGGCTGTCCGTGAAAAATCAGCAAATTTTAAAACTTAAAAATGGAGAAACACAGCTGGATGTTCCGGTAAAGGCCGCAATAAATCTTATTATAGTGAAAGAAAGAAGTATTAAAACAAAGCCGATTATCGCAAATGTTAAAGTTTTTCTTGCTCCCTCAACCTGTTTTGGATCTCCTCCGGAGTTGAGAAATTTTATTCCCGCAAATATTATAAAAAACACTGTTGTTATAGCTGCAAGACCGCCTATCCAAAAAATAATATTGCTAAAGACTATGGGTATACATCGAAGAGTTGCAACCCCGTTTTCTACGCATGAACCCCAATCCAACATAAAAATAGCGTAACAAATAAGAAAACAAAAGACAAGGGGATTAGCAGGTTGGTTTTTGTAGAGTAGGAATACAGAATTTCCCCCCGGAAAGAGGACTGCTTACCCCTAAAAGCGCAAATACAACATTTAATATAAAGAATGCGCCTGCTACTATTACAAGTCCGATTATCGCTGCTACAATGTGTTTTCTTGCCGCATCTACTGCCGCTTTATCTCCGCCTGAAAGTATCCATTTGATTCCTCCGTAGATAAGAAATGCAACTGCAACAATAACTCCTATTACAAAAAGGGCGGTAATAATAAACTGCGGTACATTTTGAAGGGGAATGTTTGCTATAGAACCAGTTGGAGTTTGAAGAGGCACATTTTCCCCTGCTCCTCCCTGAGCAAACGCAGAAGTTATTCCTGCAAGATAAAAGGCAAAACTTGAGATAAATCCTAAACTTCTTTTCATTCCTACTTTGAGAATATAGTGTTTTTGCTGATTTGTCAAGGGGTTTTGGGGAAGAAAAGTCCCGGTGCCCCCGAACCGCCCAACAGAGCAAAAACAACATTTACTATAAGAAAAGATGCCAGGACAACGATAAGTCCTATTATCGAAAAAGTAATTCTTGAGCGTGCCTGTTGAAGCTTTTGTTTGTCTCCTCCCGAAATTGCCCATTGAATACCGGAATAAATAACAAATGCAATGGCAAGTACGATCCCGATTAAAAAAGCAATACCAAGAGCCGCTTGAAGCAGATTTTGTCCGCTTGTTATTCCGCTTTGGGGAACGTTGCCCGGTGGGGTAATAGAATATCCTCCGGGAAGATTTAAAGCAAGTCTATTCATAGTTATTTACCGAATCCCGGTATGCGCAATATATTAATTCCTATTATTTGCAATACCGCAACGGATAATATTATGAATAAAAGTCCTACTATTGCAGCTGTGAGTTGTTCTCTTGCGCCTTTTAGGGCTTCGGGATTTCCCTGAGAAACCAGAATTCTGTAGCCTGAAATAATAATAAGAAGAAGGGCTATTCCTCCTGCAGAGCTTAAAATAAGTCCAAAAAGACCTTGGACAATGCTTTGCGGGTCTGTCCCTATATTCATACCCAGGCCTGTGGCAACGATAGAACATGTTCCGGAGTTGCCGGAAACATAGCAAGGGGTTCCGGGCGGAGCCTTTGTGCCTCCGGAGCCTAAAATTCCTCCGCCTGTGGGGTCAACATAAAAAGATTGAACGCAGTATGTATCCCTTCCTCCAAAAATGGGATTATTTTGCACCAACATTGTATAGTTACCTGTTGGCAGAGGAGCAAACCCCCAGGAGTTTACAAAATCGGCCCTTTTCATATGTCCTCCCCAAATTTCTTGCTTGCTGTCATTGTCTTGAATAGAAACATACAGTTCATCGATATTTGTGTTGGTTGCAAGGTCTCCTGTTATTTTTGTTATTATTGAGTCCGAAGGTTTAAAGCTAGTATTTATAAAATTTATCTTGCAACTGCTTCCTCCGCCGGCTGAGGCATTGGCGATGGAAAGGGTATAAGAGTTAGTGCAAAGAGCAGTATTTCCTTTATAAAGGTTAAGCGTAAAGTCCCCCGATGGTTTTGTAAGAACCGCTCCCCCTCTGCCTCCATACACCGCAACTCCCGTATAATCCGCACTTGCCCTGCCACCGGTTGCATTAGCAGTTAGGTTTTTTAGGCCGGATATATTTATGGAATACTGTCCGTCGGGCAGATTATCTCCACCATTAACGGTAATAGTGATAGTTTTAGTGTTTGAAGTTAAATTACTTGAAGGATTTGTAGAATATGTGCAGGCGAATGAAGCAAAAGAATCAGATGAAAATAAAAAAAGGGCAGTCAGCAGTAAAAAAAACGATAAAAAAATTTTTAAAATTGTTTTCTTCACATTCTTATGGTAACGCAAAAATTAAGAAAAAAGCAAGCTCTTATACTTTTGCGAATTTAATTCCTCTTCCCTTAACGGTTTCTATATATCTTGGGGAATTGGGGTCGGTTTCTATTTTCTTTCGAAGCCTCAAGGTTAATTGATCTAACGCTTGGTCTGTAACTCCTGCAGTTGAGCGCATTTCTCCCCAGACAGCGTTAATTATTTCTTCCCGTTCTATTATTCTTTCCGAGTTCTGGATTAAATATTTTAACAGCTTAAATTCCAAAGAGGTCAATTTATCCGAAAATACAACTTCGCCCTTTTTTATTTGACTTGCGCTTTCATCATAATTAAATTCCCCCGTGTTTTCCGAACGTATTCTGGCGCTGTCTTTAATATAATCCCTTAATAAAGGGATAGTTAAGGCATTTTTCTTTATAAGTCCCAATTTTTCCAAAAACTCTATGTCTTTGCTCTCAAAATTCAATAACGATAATTTGCTTTGCTCATTTAGAGTTAGAACATTCCAGATTGCGAAAAGCGCGCTTCTAACGGGTTTTTGTTTTAAAAGGAATTCATTTATTTCCCCTTTTATTTTTTGATTTTCCCCTAAAATAGCCTCCAGGGAATGGCGCGTTAAATTAGGATGCCCTCCTGTCAAATAAAGAACCTTTTCGAGTATTTCCTTTTTAATTTTTTTGCCGGTTATTTTTTCAAGATAGGAAAT
>JAKAEH010000053.1 GCA_021825955.1 bacterium
ACGGGGACATACTGCTTGGACGAGGGAACGTCTCTTTTGAGGGCGGCTGACCCGGCTACGAGTTTCTGCGGACAGAATTACGGAATATTTGTACGGGAAGTTGACATAAAGCCAAATTCCACAAAATGTGTGGGAGGAATATTAACGATAGTAACCGTTTCCTGGTCGGATAGCAAATGTACGGATACATCTAATACTTATTGCCATTCCGTAGAACTCGATTCTTGTTTTGATAACGTTAATAGTACTATTTTTAATACGCCATAGTATGAAAATTTTAAATTTTAAATTTCAAATTTCAAATAAGGAAAAAGGATACACACTGGTAGAACTTTTAACGGTTATTGTTATTATGATTGTAGTAGGGATGATTGTAACCGGAATAATTGTTTCATCACTTCGGGGAACAAATAAATCTACTGTTTTAGATAATGTGAGGGAAAACGGAAATAACGCAATTATTCAGATTTCCAAGATGCTGACTTTTGCCCAAGCTTTTAACGGGGTAAGCTTGGATGGAGTTACATATACTACTATTTGTGTCCCTGCTCCTACTCCTGTACCTTCCGGCTCCGCTCCTCCTCTTCCCACGCCTACACCCATTCCTTATAAATATATAAAAATAACGTCTTTTGACGGAGGCACCACTGTTTTTGGGTGTACCGGTAACACCGATACACCGCCCGACACAATAGCATCCAATTCATCTTCTTTGATAGATACTACGACTGTATCCGTAAATCCTGCGGCGTGTTATTTTACATGTGCGGGAAATACTCTTACGGAGCCGCCGACAATAGGTATTAATTTTACCCTTTCCCAAATTTCATCAAGCAGTTTTAGCGAGAAAAACGCAACTATACCTTTTTCGACATCGGTTACATTAAGAAATAGCGGTTTTTAATTGGTGGGGTTGACAGAGGTATAAATGATTGCTACTCTATATTTAATACCTTAAATATGATAAAAAATAGCTTTTTAAATAAGCTAAAGTCACAAAAAGGTCAATCTTTACTTATTGTAGTTTTGGTAATGGTTATTGCACTTACCGTAGGACTTTCAATAGCTTCAAGAAGTATTACAAGTTTTAAAAATTCCACAGACCAGGTAAGCTCTCAAAAAGCCTTGTCTGCTGCTGAAGCAGGAATAGAGCAAGCCATTAAGTCCAATGCTTCTATCGCAAATTCCAATTTTTCCCAAAATGCCGGATTTGCTACAACCTTAACTCAGATATCCGGAACAACATTTATTCTTAACGGAGGAAATCCTATCTCCCAAGATGACGGTATTGACTTGTGGCTTACTCCTTATTCAAGCGACTCCGCTTCGCTTTATCAGAATCCATGGAATGGTACGTTTACGGTTTACTGGGGAGATGCGTCCGGACCATGTAACAACGCAGCTTTGGAAGTCATGGTTATTTCGGGTACAAGGCTGGCTCCGACTATTCAAAGGTATGCCTTTGATCCTTGCCAGACAAGAAGTACGGGAAATAGCTTTACTTATATAGCGCCGGGACAATCAACTGTTGCCGGAAAAACATTTTACTACCAAAGTCAGACCATTCCGGTAACAAACGGATTGATCGCAAGAATAGTTCCCGTATACTCAAATACGCCTGCCGGTTTAATAGGTACAGCCGCTTTTCCCTCTCAAGGTTCTGTAATAACATCGGTAGGAACATCCGGTTCGACACAACGCAAAATTAATGTCTTCCAGGGATATCCGGAAGTGCCCTCCGAATATTTTCTTTACAATCTTTTTTCACCCTAGTTAACAATGAATAAAAAACCCTTTGGCCTGGATATCGGCGCCACAACGATAAAAGTTGTTTTTTTGGAGGGGCAAAAAGGAGGCTATATCTATAGATCATCCATTATAGCTCCTGCTCCGCCTAAGGGTATGCTGTCGGAATCTCCATTGGATGAGGAAGAAATGGCTCAGGCAATAAAAAAAGCAGTAACAGACGCAGGAGTTGATTCAAAATATGTTAATGTTGCCCTTGCAGAAAGTCAGGTTTATACAAAGGTTTTGGAAATGCCGGTTTTATCGGATAGAGAATTGGCTTCCGCAATCTATTGGGAAGCCGAGCAATATATCCCCGTTCCCCTTACAAATATTACTCTTACTTGGAACGTTTTAAAAAGACCTGAGCATCCGGGAGCTCAAGATAAAATGCAGATTTTAATGGTAGGTGCCCCTACAATGCTTATTAAAAAATATCAAAAAATAATTTCTATGGCCGGATTTTCAATTAACTCCATGGAAACGGAAATTTTATCCACAATAAGGCCTTTAGTTTTGAATGAAAATTTTCCTCCAACTTTGGTAATAAATATAGGAGCAATAAGTACCTCCTTTGCAATTGTCAGAAACGGAATAATGGTTTTTACATACTCAATGTCTGTCGGAGGTGCGGCAATAAATCGTGCCATAGGAACCGATTTTGGTCTTACTCCCCAACAGGCAGAGGAATACAAAAAGGTTTATGGTGTTTCGGGAAAAAGTTTAGGAGGAAAAATCGGGCAGGCTACAGAACCTATACTAAATTCGATTCTAATTGAGGCAAAAAAATCTTTGGCTTTCTATGCTCAAAAATATAAAGAAGAGGGTCCGGTAAGACAAATTCTTTTATCCGGAGGAACAGCCAAGCTTCCGGGTATTGATATTTATTTTGCAAACAATTCAGGAATAGAAACCGCAATTGCAAATCCCTGGAAAGTACTTGCTTCCCAAACGATTCCAAAAGAGGTTTTAGATAATGCATCGGATTATACAATTGCTGTGGGTTTGGCCATGAGAGATTATGAATAACGATATTAACCTTGTATCAAGCCAGGAATCAAGCTCTCTAAAAGAGAAAAAGAGATTAAAGACAATAAGGGTAGCTGCGGTGGTATCGCTTGTTATTGTTGCTTTGTCTTCCGTACTTATTTTTCTTCTTTACAGCTCTCTTTCTCTTTCTTCAATTAAGAAAGACCAGGACTCAACACTCAACAGTATCTCCTTTCTCCATAAAAAATCTGCCGAGCTTGCAATTATTAATAACAGGCTGTTGGATATAACAAATATTCTTCAAAAGAGGAAAAATTATACAAAAGCAATTGCTACTATCCGGGGACAGATGCCTGCGGGTGTAAATATAATAGAACTTGAGATAAATAAAGATGAGGTTCTTATGGTAGCAAATTCTTCTTCTCTTTCGTCAATAAATACTTTTCTTAATAATGTTATAGCTTTAGCACAGAAACAGCAAACCGTAAGCAAAATTTTTATAGAAAGTATAACAGTTAATGAAAAAACAGGAAGTTATTCCTTATCTTTAAGGGCAACATTATTATGAACAAAAAAGTTAATATAGATGCAGTAGCATTCAAATTTCTATATGCAAAGTACCAACAATACCTATTGCCGGCGGGTGTGATTGCAGTTTCCGCTATTCTATTTATTTTTGTAATTATCCCCCAGTTCCAGAATTTATTAAGCGCACAACAGCAAGCAAAGGTCGAAGCCAACAAATTGGCAATATTAAGAAATAATTTAAATTTGCTTTCAAATCTTGATGAAACCCAGATGAATACCCAACTTCAAGTCGTATCCGCCACTTTGCCTCCGGGTAAAGACTTTGCCGGAATATTGACGGCTGTTTCCATAGCGGCCAACAGGGCTGGAGTATCTTTGGGCGATTATGAATTTCAGGTAGGAGATATTACTAAGCCGCAGCAGGATGGAATAGTTTCATATCCATATCTTCAACTTGTGCTAACAATAAACGGAGGAGTTAGCGGCGTAACAGGATTTATCACAGAGCTTTATAGAACTGCTCCGGTATCGGAAGTTACGAGTGTCAAAGTAAGCAGTACTAACTCTCAGATTACGGCTTTCTTTTATTACAGACCTTTTCCTCCGCTTGGGTTTAACGACAATGTTCCCGTTACCACCGTTACCCCCGACGGGCTAACCACAATTGCAAATCTTTCTTCTTGGAGTAATAGCGGAGGAAATGCACAAGTCCCGGCTCCAACCCCAGTCGCGCCATCACCTATTCCGGCTTCTCAGACACAGAGCCCGGCAGCATCGTCAAGCGCTTCTAATGGTCCCTTTCAATAAGGTCGGGTCTTAATTTCTTTGTTATTTTTAATGATTCTTCTTTCCTCCACTCTCCAATTTTTTTATGGTCTCCCCTAAGGAGAATTTCCGGTACTTTTAAATTTTTATATTCCTGGGGATTAGTATATTGTGGATATTCAAGATATGGGGAAAATGATTCCGATTCCGCAGAGCCTTCAGTTATGGCGCCTTTAATAAGTCTTACAACGCTATCGGTTATCAGCATTGCAGGTATTTCTCCTCCGGTTAATATAAAGTCTCCGACAGATACCTCTTGGTCTATGAAGAATTTTATTCTTTCGTCAAAGCCTTCGTAATGTCCGCAAATAATTATTAAATGTTTTAATTTTGAAAATTCTTGCGCAGTTTTCTGTTTGTATGTTTTTCCGTGTGCTCCCAAAAGTATTATTTTTTGTTCATCATTTTTAAGTTTTTTGTCTTTTGCTTTTTCTATTGCTCTTTCCAAAACGTCAACTTTTAAAACCATTCCTTTGCCTCCCCCATAAGGAGTATCGTCTACTTGCTTATGTCTGCCCATTCCAAAGTCTCTTATATTTATAAAATTTATTTCAACAATGTTCTTTTCCTTGGCTCTTTTTATTATTGACTGGTCAAAGGGACCTTGGAACATCTCGGGGAAAAGTGTGAGAATAGAAATCTTCATATTTAGTTAAGTTTAGAAATTAAACTTACTGCTGCGGATTTTCTGCAAGAGAAATATATATTTTCTTTCCTTGTTTTATCGCGGGAATTTTAACTACGTTTCTTATAGACTTAATTACTTTTCCGTTTTTGCCTATTATTTTTCCCATATCCTCTTTTGCGACAGTAACGGTATAGTTTATGACTCCATCGGTTTCTTCTTCGGATATTTCAACTTGTTTCGGGTCATCAACTATAGAAGATATTATGTAGGATAAGGCGTCTTTCATATTATTTATTTAAGAATTTTGGAAACAGTAGGACTTGGCTGAGCTCCCATGGAAAGCCAATGATTGTATCTCTCTTTATTAATTTCTTTTTTTCCGTTTTTGCCTTTTTCAAAATATCCCAGAGTTTCGATTGCCTCTCCGTCTCTCCTGGATCTTTTTTCTTTGACTACTATACGGAATTTCCTTTCTCCTTTTTTTCCTGTTCTTGATAATCTTATTACTACTGACATATTCTTATTTTACCATTATTCCTTCCTCTTCTCAATAGCCTTCGCTTTAATTATATTTAAAGCTTCCCTGGCCGCACTTTCTTCGGCTTCCTGTTTTGATTTTCCATTTCCCTGCCCCATTAAAATATTATCGATATAAGCACCCACCGTAAAAGTTTTAGCGTGTGCCGGACCTTCTTCATTGATTACCTTGTAAACAGGAGAGGTCTGTTTTTGAGACTGAATTTTTTCCTGCAAAAGACTTTTAGGATCTTTAAAGGTTTTGTTTTTAACATATAAATCTGCTTTGGGCAGAAGAACTTCGGAGAGAAAATTGTTAACAACTTCTATTCCGCTATCCATAAAGAGTGCTCCGACGAAAGCCTCGAAACAATCTGCCAATAGACTTTGATTTTGTCTTCCTCTTGATTCTTCTTCTCCTTTAGATAATTTAAGATAACTTCCGAATTCCAACTCTTTTGCCACTTGGGCAAGACTTTTGGTATTTACAAGTAAAGACCTAAGGTTAGTTAATATCCCTTCATCGAAATCCGGATATTTTGAATAAAGGTATTGGGAGACAACAAAAGAAATAACACTGTCACCCAAAAACTCAAGCCTTTCGTTAGACGAAATTTTCTTTTTAGTTTCGTTTAGATAAGACCTATGTACGAATGACTGTTCAAAAAGTTCTTTATTTTTAAATTTAGGAAGATTTGTCATATGCAATAATATTCCCCAGAACCCCGTTTATAAATGACGGACTTGTATCTCCGCCGTACTCTTTTGCAAGTTCAACAGCTTCATCAACTATTACTTTCGGCGGCTGTTTTTTTTCAATTAGAAGTTCATATACAGCCAGCCTTAATATTGCAAGGTCAACTCTGTTAATTTTATCTATAGGAAACTCCGGAGCAGACTTTTCGATATTTTTGTCTATTAATTCCCGGTTTGAAATAATAACTTTTGTTTCGGGTAAAACCCGCTGTTTATGAAATTCTAGTTTAAAAAGGTCCTCTACTAATTTTTGTCTCTTTTTGTGTCGCGGGTCAAGAGGGTTTTTCATGCCGTATTTTCTTCCGGATTTCCGCCGGTGGCGGATTTTTCTTCCGATTTTTTCTTTTTAGCCATATTAATTACCTCTTTACCTTTATAAAATCCGCAATTTCTGCAAATTGTGTGAGGTAAAACAGGAGTACCGCAATTAGTACATAAAACCGTTTCTCTAACGGTCAATTTTATTGCAGCTCTTCTTTTACCCTGTCTTGCTCTGGAATGTCTTTTCTTTGGTTCTTGTGGCATGGTTACTATTTTACTTTATTTGAAGCCTGGTTGCAATACTTTTTAGTCCGGTGATGCG
>JAKAEH010000054.1 GCA_021825955.1 bacterium
GATCTGGGCAAACCGGTTATTTATCTCTATCCTGAAAAAACAACTTTGGTTGATGTAAAGCTTACAATTCCCGGCTTTGTATATATCAGTATTCCTGAAATTGAAAATTATCTAAAAATGGGACTTGCCCCTCGAAGCTTCAGCGTAGGGGGGTGGAAAAATGTAGAAGCACATCCGGATGGAAAATTAATTTACAAAGGAAAAGAATATTCAAATCTTTACTATGAAAGCCAAGTTCAGGACGTAAAAGCGCCTTCCGACGGAATATTTATACAAACAGCCGAATTAAAACCAAAACTAACAGAAATAACAAGCACGCTTGGACTAAATAAAACCGAACAAAAAGAATTTCTCGAATATTGGCTGCCCAAACTTTATGAATTAAAAAAACCTTATATTTTATTTTCTCTGCTTGATCCTTTGGAAAAAGATCGAGTCGACCATGTGGATATAAATCCCAAACCCGCAACCTTTATAAAATTTTTAGCATATTTTAAAGGGGTGGATAAACCTTATGAAATTCCCGGACTCAAACTTCCCACTATTCCTCCAAAAAGGGTAGGCTTTACGGCTGTCGAATGGGGAGGAACAATTGAACCAAAAAATTAATTAATAATTAAGGTTTCCAAAATCTTCCCGAATGCGTTTTCAGTTACCTGATTTTTCTGTCCGCCATCATAGCTGTACTTAACTATATAAGTCTTATTGTTTTTTTGGAAAAGATATGCCGTTTGAAAATATGGATTTTTTTCTCCTGAATCCCGGATTGGAAAAACTCCCGATTCCTTAATTGACTGAACCCCTTGAAAAACCACTACTTCTTCAAGGAATTTTGCTCTTTTAAAAAGATCTCGCCTTTCATCAATTAATGCGCTATCCGAAGCAACATTCACCTCTATTTGAACACTGGGCACTATTTGGTTCTTTTCCAAATCATAGGGCTTAATTGTATACTCCTCTCCCCCATTGTAGCTATAATAAAAAACCCCCCAATTGTCAGGATGCTTTATTTTAAAAACCAAAGTATCATAAGAGGCTAAGTTTGAAATCGTTATGGGTGTGGGCGAAGGCTCATTTTGATTAGAAAAAGAGGTATTCCCTTTTGCCTTCGCTTCCTTTTCATTTACAACATTGCCGGCAGCTTCTTTTTTGGATGAAGACCGGGATACAGCGACAAATAATATAACCAGAAAAATAATTACGAATAAGCTTCCAAAAATTATTAACGGAACTTTTAGATGTGAATGATCCTCGTTTTCCATAATATTAGTATCCAGCATTTGTATTTTAGTATCAATAGGAAATTAAAGTTTGCCTTTAAAAAAAGTTTAATCTAGAATATTAATAATATGGTTTCTTTTAAAAATTCCCAAGGCGGAGTTGAACTAATCATCTTACTTCTTGTCATAGCTTTTGGAGCTATTATTGCAGGCGGAATTACTGCACCAAAAGGTTTCTTGAGCCCAAACAGCGGATCCACAGGAACAACAGACGGCGCATACACCTGCTGCGACTCCGGAGACGGAGACCAGTGCAAACTACAAGATAAAAAATTTACATGGAAAGGCACTAACGCTACTGATGAAGAATACGCACTGATAAAATCGAATATTAAACTACTGGAACAATCAGGGCATTTAGCTCCCATGGGGACAAGCTCCACGGGGGAAAAAATATATGTTAATACTTCTGACACTACGGCAAGTTACGGAAGTATCCCGGGATGCGAAAAAGGTAAAGACTTGGTCTTTGGAAAAAGCGGTTGCGTAGGAATACCAAACGATGAAATAATTTATGCCTGCAAAGAAGGTTGTGACAGCTCTTCCATAGGCAAAGGTAGTTTTGACGCCTATTTTAGAGTCAAAGACGGCGCAATCCCTGATGTTGTAAAGAATTGTGACAAAGGAGGTGCAACCAGCGGCGGCGGAGGACAAGTCGTTGTAACGGAAATCCCCCAAAGCGGAAAACAAAATCTTCAGTTAAAAACTTTTAAAATTATTCAAAGCCAAACTAACACCAAATGGCTCTCTCCTTATTGCAAACCCGCAATTTATTTATACCCGGAAAAAGAAACGGGTGTAAACGTCAAGGTCGCGCCGCTTGGAAAAATGACTTACACAATTCCTACTTACCCAAACAATGGGTGGAACGTTACGGCAAAACCTAGCGGCGAAATTGTTTCAAACGGTAATTCTTATGATTATTTATATTATGAAGCGCAAATTCCTGACGAGAATATTGAAAAACCAAAAGAAGGATTTGTGGTAAATAAGGCTGATGTTGGAAAGTTGCTCGGACAAACCTTACCAAGTCTCGGTTTGAACGAAAAAGAAAGCAAGGAGTTTCTTAATTATTGGGTAAAAGTTCTACCGAACTCGCCCTACTACTTCATTGGTATCGTTTCGCAGAGTAATTTAAATACCATCGCACTCCTTTCAATTCAGCCGAAACCAAAAACAGTAATTCGGGTAACCCTATATTTTGAAGCTCTTGATAAAAAAATAGAAGTTCTGCCTCCTGTTCTTTCTCCTGTCAAAAGGGAAGGATTTACTGTTGTCGAATGGGGAGGGATTTTTAAACGCGACCCCAAATATCCGTTCTCCTGCTTTATGTAGATGCATTTGAATCTTTTTATAATTCCTGATACGATTTTTAAGTGGCAAAGGAAAAAAATAAAAGGTTTAGAAAAATAAGAATTAAAGGCGCTGCTGAAATTCTTCTTATAATTGTCATCCTTGCATTTGCGCTCCTCGTCTCAGGCATTCTTTCACCTATCAAACCTAAAAGGGGCGAAATTTCCGGGAATGTTTCGCTTTACTGCTGTGATACGGGAAGCGGAGCCGATTGTAAACCCAAAACAGGAGACGGAGAAACAATTACCTACAACGGAGCACGATACGGACTACTAAGGTCAAAGATGACCCTTGTTGAGGGGAATCTTCATCTTAAAGATACAGGGCTTAAAACTCCCGGCGGAAATCCAATAATTTTAAATTCTTCGGATTCTCATGCAATAGGCCTGGGGTTTGACAATGTAAAAGTCGGGTGTAAAAGACCTGACCCGATAGGAAACCCAAGAGATTTATACTTTAAGAAAAACCCACCCGATCCTTATATTTTTATGAGAACCGGCGCTTCTGCTTCGGTTATTGCACAATACTGCGAATCAATTCCAAATGATGAGTTGATTTTTGTTTGTAAAGAAAATTGTGTTGCAGCCGCATGCACTTATCCTGTTCCGCGAAGTAGCGGAATATCTTGTTACGGAACCGATAAGTCGGTTTTTGATGTATATTTTCGCTTGAATGATGTCGCTACTCCCGGAATTCCTGATTTTGTAAAAAACTGCGATCTCTCAAATATTCCTACCGGTACTTCTTCAAATGGAAAACAAATAATCGTAACGCCTCCGGGCATGGACGATGCAAAAAAAGATTTACAATTAAATACTTTTCTCATTCAGCTTGAAGACTCTGTTGTCCCCTGGCTTTCACCGCTTTGCAAACCCGCGATTTATTTATACCCGGAAAAAGAAACGGGTGTAAACGTCCAAGTCGCGCCGCTTGGAAAAATGACTTACACAATTCCCAAGTATCCTGACAACGGGTGGAATGTGCGAGCTATGCCTAGTGGCGAAATTGTTTCAAACGGTAATTCTTATGATTATTTATATTATGAAGCGCAAATTCCTGATGAAAATATAGAAAAACCAAAAGAAGGATTTGTTGTTGAGAAAAAAAATATGGAAACCTTCCTTACCGTCACTCTTCCAAAACTTGGATTAAACCAGAAGGAATCCCAACAGTTTAGAGACTATTGGGTGAAAGTGTTGCCTGACTCACCATTCTTTTTTGTGGGAGTTATTTCCCAAAAGAATCTAAACACTATTGCCCCGCTTTCTATTTCTCCAAAAGCCCAAACCACTATAAGAGTTACGCTGTATTTTGAAGCTCTTGATAAGAAAATAGAAGTTCTGCCTCCTGTTCTTTCTCCGATTAAAAGAGGGGGATTTACTGTTGTCGAATGGGGAGGGATTTTTAAACGCGACCCTAAGTATCCATTCTCCTGCTTCATGTAAAAAGGGGCTTGTCCTTTCGTAAATTTCTTAGTAATATTACACCAAATGAAAAATTTAAAACTCACAGATCCTCAAATTTATGAACTAGTAAAACTCGAAGAAGAAAGGCAACGTGAAGTTTTGGAAATGATTCCTTCGGAAAATTATGCCTCTTCGGCGGTTCTTGAAGCTCTCGGAACAGTCCTTAACAATAAATATTCGGAAGGTTATCCTAAAAAAAGATATTACCAGGGAAATGCGGTGGCTGATTCTGTCGAAATTTTGGCGCAGGAAAGGGCAAAAAAACTTTTTGGTGTACCCTATGTAAATGTTCAAGCCCATTCCGGAAGTCCGGCAAACTTGGCTGTATATGTAGCTCTTCTTGAACCATTGAAGGGAAAAATTATGGGACTTTCTCTTGCTTTTGGGGGCCACTTAACTCACGGGCAAAAACAGTCAGCAACTGGAAAATTTTTTAAATCGGGTTTGTATGAACTAGGTAAAGACGGAAAATTAGACTTTGAAGCAATAGAAAAACAGGCAATAAAAGAAAAACCCGATATTATTGTTTGCGGATTCACAGCCTACCCTCGCGAAATAGATTTTGCCAAGTTTGCAAAAATTGCCGATAAAGTCGGAGCATACCTTTTGGCTGACATTTCGCATATTGCAGGTCTTGTTGTCGGCGGAGTTCACCCAAGTCCTGTTCCTTACGCCCATATTGTTACTACCACCACTCACAAAACACTTCGCGGTCCCCGAGGCGCGCTAATAATGGTAACTGAGAAAGGGCTGAAAAAAGATCCTGACCTTCCAAAAAAAATAGACACAGCGATAATTCCAGGTCTTCAAGGAGGTCCTCACGACAACCAAACAGCAGCCATTGCAGTAGCATTACGCGAAGCTGCTACGAAAGCTTTCTCAAAATATGCTAATCAAATTGTTTTAAACGCCAAAACCTTGGCCAAAGAATTAACAAAATATGGATTTGAGCTTTCAAGCGGCGGAACAGATAATCATCTTTTGTTGGTAGATTTAAGAAATAAAGGCGTTAACGGTTCAATTGCGGCACTTGCTCTTGAAGTTGCCGGAATAGTTCTCAATAAAAATGGTGTTCCATTTGATACCAATCC
This sequence comes from bacterium, assembly GCA_021825955.1. Next base: position 5,191 of record JAKAEH010000054.1, read on the forward strand.
CCCATTCTACCCTGGGGGCATAAGGCTTGGGACACCTGCAATAACAACCCGCGGAATGGATGAGGAAGACATGAAAAAAGTTGCCTCCTGGATAAATCGCGCAATTGAAGTGGTAAAAAATGAACGCTTACCTGAAACTAAAGAGGAACGCTCTCCATTCATGAAAGATTTTAGACGTAGAGTTTGGAAGAATAAAGAACTACTAAAAATCTACAAAGAGGTAAAATCCTTTGCGATTAAATTCCCTTTACCCTGAGCGCAGCGAATGGGTTTCCTTGAGAAAATCGAAATGAGCGCAAAGAAGTGTCTTCCTTGAGGGTTAAACCGTTCTCATCAAAATATTACTATTTTATTAATATTTCCTTTTCTTTGACAACCTATAATGCATCCTATATAATACAGTCCGATCCTCTCGAAAGAGGATTTAAATTATATGGCAACACTTAAAGAATCGCTTTCACCAGGACCAGGAGAAATGGGGATTTCCCCTTTAAACGGGGACTTTCTAATTCCTTCTAGGTATCCATATGAGCTAAGCCGTCCCAGCGAGGATCCAAGAAAAGAGCCAAAAAGAGGGATCGTTGTGAGGGTCGAAGAAGTAAATCCAAGTGATCCCAATTTCAGTAGGTTGAGCAGAGATTATCTTCGGCTATTGAAAAGGCCAGCCAACAGATCCCATTTTACAGGTATCTACAACCGTGTTGAAGGTTCAGAAGTTGTTTCTCTAAGCGAAGAAGCTTTTGAAGGAGAATTACGCCGAAGCGGGAATCACACTTTGGCTGCTTTCAATGTTCTTGGGGAAGTTGTTGGCTTGGGAGTAATAGAGGATGCAGCCAGAGGACAAAGCGACAGTTGGTTAACAAAGGTTATTGTTGTTAATAGTCTTCAAAACAAACACATTGAAGGAGGAAAAACCCATGTTGGATCTCAAGTCGTAGACAAAATGGCGGAGTGGGCATTTAGAACCCCTACCTCAGATGGAAGAGAGAGAACGGTTTTGAGGGCTGCAGTTGTCAGAGGAGTTGCAAACTGGCAAAGGATGGAAGCGGTTTTGGATAATTACGGATTCCAGTTTGGTGAATTAATGAAAAGACAGGCAGAAGTATTAGTTAAAATTAACGGCAAATGGGAATTGGTTAAGAGGCACGTTCAAAGACTTTCTATGTCAAAAGAAGAATGGATTCTGAAACACCCAAGAGGAAAAGCCAATAATTAACCTACCCTCTTGCTATTTTTAATTACTAGTGCTAAATTATCTAGGGTTTAAAAAGCCATGA
>JAKAEH010000055.1 GCA_021825955.1 bacterium
GGAAAGAGGAGTCATCCATAACGACTTAATGATAACACCAATTTTAAGTTTTTCAAGGTTTGTGCTATGTGTTAAAATTCATTCATGATTAAAAAAGGTGAAAAATGTCCGACTTGCGGAAGACATGTGGCTCGCGACATTGTCTGTTCGGGGATTGTGGTAAAAGACAACAAGGTATTATTGATTATAAGAGGAATAAATCCTGAAATTGGGAAATGGGCATTGCCCGGTGGGTATCTTTCCTGGAATGAAACGGCTGAAGAAGCAGTTGTCCGGGAAGTGAAAGAAGAAACAGGAATTGACACAAAAGTGAAAAGGCTTTCAAGTGTTAATACAGATCCTCATAGAATTCCGAGCGAAGATTTGCAAAATGTAGGATTGTTTTATGAGCTTGAGCCTTTAAGTTTTGAGCTTTCAAAACAGGACAAAGAAGTGGAAGATGTAAAATGGATTGACCTTGATGATATCCCTCTGGATTTAGCATTTGACCACAACAATGTTCTGGAAGATTTTAATAAACGCCAGAAACCCTCTTCTTAGTTAGTCTCGGATTCTTTTACTTGCACGAGTTGAAAGTAAGCAAGCTTGCTTCCAGCTTTAGTTATTGTTTGGTTTAACTTGGACTAGCTGGAAGTAGTTTCCGTCAGGATCCTGAAACGTTGATATGAGTCCGTATCCTTCAATGTGATACGTATCTTTTATTTGTTTTGCACCTTTATTTTTGACTTTCTCAACTTCTTTTTCAATATCATCTACCTCAAAATTTAAAATATATCTTTCGGGATTTTTATTTTCTCCTTTGACCTCAGAATGAGGATTTATGAAAAGTTGAGCATCGTCAAATCCATATCCCATTTTTCCGTCTTCCATTTCAAATTCCATACTTTGTTTTAGTCCTACGACGTCTCTATAAAAATTGGCAAGTTTTGTTGAATCGTGGGATGAAAGCAAAACTCCTTCTAATTTTTTAACCATTTAATTCACCTCCCCTCGCCCTCCAAAATTTTAATAGAGGAGGGTTTCCTTTTGTTTAAACAAGATTTTAAAGATGATTTGTTAGAACAGTGTAAAAAATTGCTTATTCTTACAGTTTTATTTACATATTCTTACACCTAATACACTGGGTGTTTCTACAATTTACTTTGAAAGCAATAATTTCTGTGAAAAAGAACTTTGTATGTATTTTTGCGCATCCTGATGATGAAGCTTTTGGTCCTTCCGGGACCATCCTTAAATTAGCGAAAGATTTTGACATATATCTAATTTGTGCAACAAGAGGAGAGGCCGGACAAAATAGTCTTAAAAGACAAAAGGAATTAGGGAAAATACGGGAAAAGGAATTAAAAGAGAGCGCAAAGTTTTTAGGAGTTAAAAAGGTATATTTTCTGGATTTTATAGACGGAACTTTATCGAATTCTTTATATCACGAGTTAGCCGAAAAAATTGAAAAAATTGTAATGGATTTAAAACCTGTGGAAATTATGACTTTTGAGTCAAGAGGAATTTCCGGACACATAGATCATATAACGGTTTCCATGGCGACTCAATTTGTTTTTCAAAAATTATCATTTATTAAAGAACTTTGGCAGTATTGTTTGCCTTTTGATTTTTCTATTCATGTAAAAAATTATTTTATATTTTTTCCTCCCGGGTATCATGAACATGAAGTGAACAAAATTATTGATATTTCAAATGTATGGAAAAAAAAGATAGAAACAATGAAAATTCATAAATCACAAGACAAAGATGGGAAAAGGCTTTTAAAACTTTGGGGAAATGTTCCTAAAAAGGAATATTTTCTTATAACAAAACATTAACATGAAAAAAACATTTATATTTTTAACAACCATTTTATTGTTCTTGGTTTCTTCTAAAAAAATTTTTGCAGAAATAATTCAAGGAAATTCGAGTGCCGAAAGTAGGGTCGAGACAAACGTTCAAGGGAACGGGCAAGTGTATACGAGGATAGAAGTTGATCAAAACGGAGTTAAAAAAGTTGTGGAGTCGGATAAGCCTGGGAAAATTGAAGTAAAAGTGGAAAATAATTCCTCATCAGTAAAAATTGACGGTGTTGAACAGGAGCCGAATAGTTCAAAAAACAGTAATGAAGAAAAAGTTTCTCCATCTCCTTCTTCCAGCCCTTCACCAACAATAATGCCTAAAAATAGCTCCAAAACCAGGGAGGATTTACTCACTTCCTTTAAAGACTTTCTCCAAAAATTGCTTAGATCTTTCTTTCACTTCTAGTTTTGCTTGAACATTTTTCTTACAAATCTCTTACCCAAAGCTTTTTAAATGCTTATTGACTTTTATTCCTCCTGGGAATATATTATCGCTACCGTCTTTATTAAAATATTGAGCACAAAATGTACAAAATAATAAGAAAGTCTTTAACTTTCGTGGCATTAATATCGATGCTAATTAATTCCCTTGCGCCTTTTACCTACTCATTGCCGCAAACTTTTGCCCAAGAAGTTACTCCTTCTCCAACCGATACCCCTACTCCTACCGAAACGCCGGCGGTTACCCAAACGCCTACCCCAACCGAGACTCCGTCGGTAACACCTCAGGCTACTCCTTCTCCAACCGAAGTAATTCCCACGCCAACCCAAGAAGTAACACCAACTCCAATTCCAACACAAACAACCACTGGCGAAAATAATAGTAATAGCAATTCAAGCAATAGTAATACTTCAGAAAATCAAAATAGTCCGGTTCAAACCCCAAGTGTTACTCCTTCCGTTACTCCAGTTGAAAGTCCTTCGGTTTCAGCAGCAGGAAAAACAGGGAAAGAAGATCTAAGCATTTCTGTTATAAAAAATACAAGTGTTCAGAGCTTGAATTTGCAGGCATCAAATGTTCAGGCAAGCGCAACATTAACTACGGATAAAGCGGATTATTCCCCAACTGATACGGCAGTTATTACCGGGACAAATCTTATGCCAAAAGCCACATATATGTTATTTGTTTCTTCTACTGATCCGCCCGCAGTTAATTTTTCAACCCAAGTAACAACAAACGATCAAGGCTCCTTTACTTATGGATATCAACTAGACGGAAATTATAGACCAAATTATTCGGTACAACTCAAGGACGCGACAGGTGCCGTCGTCGCCTCAACCACATTTACAGATGATGCTTCTTTAGGTAAAGACTTTAAGCAATGCGCTAATGATGATCCCACGCTAGGTTCTTGTCACTGGATAGGGTCAGCTTTGCAGAGTTCAAATTCGGCATATTCTGAAGGTATGTCGGTTCCGCAAAGATTGCTTTTGACAAATATTCATTCTACTTCGGGTAACGTACATACATTAACATTCTCTCATCAAGCAACTAAGGGTGGCGTACATGCCTATGATTTTTTGACGGCTTATAATCAAGGTAACAGCCCAGCACTCACATTAAACGCTTGTAATGATTTCGGTGGTTCAGATGGTACAACATGTAACTCATTAAGAAGTGGATCGAATACCAAAATGGTAGATGCACCAGATGATGCGTTTATTAGTAAAGATGGGTCTACGCAAACAAGAATTAACAATTATGAGTCGACATATGGCAACAGACAAATTAAAATTTACGGTAATTCTTCAATATCTCTAGGAAGTTTTTCTAGTATTTCTCATGATGTAGTAAATAGTGGAGACACAAGTGATTCGTATGTGCTTTACACTTTAACTTGGACTTCTAGCTCTACAAATATTCTTCTCGAAATGGCTGGCCATTTATCTACATCAGCAGATTGGGGTACAAATCTCGGTGCGGGTAGTGTCAGTGGAGGTCCATATCACTTTAAGCTAGATAAATTAGACGGGTCATCTTTAGGCTCACAAGACAATCAGATACAAGCCGGTGCACTTATTTTGCCTACAACTTTGACTGTTAATAAAATTTGTAACCCAACAAGCGATACAGGTAAGTTTAATCTTCAAATTGATGGACAAAATGCTGGTTCGGGAGCAGATGCTTTATGCGGAGGATCAACAGGAGCAGTAGTCGTAAGCGCTGCATCTCATACAGTAGGTGAATTAGCAGGAACAGGAACAACTCTTTCAAATTACACTTCCGTTATTGGTGGAGATTGTGCTCCAGATGGCTCTGTAACTCTTACTGCTGGACAAGCAAAAGTCTGTAATATTACAAATACGAAAAAGACAACGGTTGTTGTTCAAAAAAATACAGTCGGAGGAGATGGGACATTTAACTTTACAGGAACAGGGGCAAACGGTCTTCCGGGAAGTTTTGGCATTACAACAAGCTCTAATACCGGATCACAAACATATACTGTATCTCCAGGCGTGCAATACAGTGTTTCCGAAACTGTTCCAAGCGGTTGGGATTTAACAAGCTCTTCCTGTACAAGCGGAACTCCTTCAAGCTTTACTCCGACAGTAGGACAAACAATTACATGTACATTTACTAATACTAAAAAGGGACATTTGCTTGTGCAAAAAACAACAGTCCCAGGTGGAGATCAGACTGTCTTTACAATTAATGCTTCCGGAAGCGGAACAATAACGGGTGGAGGGGCAGGAACAGTAACAGATGCAAACGATAAAGACTATGAAGTAACACCCGGAACATACTCGGTATCAGAAACGGTTCCTTCTGGTTGGAGCAAGACGGGAGATACATGTCAAGGTGTTGTAATTGGTGCAGGTGAAACGAAAACATGTCTTTTGACAAACACAAAATTAGGGAGTCTGGTAATAGTTAAAAGTACAACGGGTGGAGATTCTACGTTTACCTTTACGACAACAGGTTCAGGAATATCAAACTTTTTTATTCCCACAAATTTTGGAGTTGGAGTAAAAACATTTTCAGATATTAATCCAGGTGCTTATTCCGTATCAGAAACTGTTCCAAGCGGTTGGGATCAGACTAGCGCAGTTTGTAATAATGGAGACAATCCCTCTTCAATTACTGTTGCTGCAGGGCAAACAGTAACTTGTACGTTCACCAATGCAAAAAAACCAAAACTTACAATTATTAAAGTCACCGATCCCATAAGTGATACCGGGAAATTCAACCTTTCAATTAACGGTACTCAATATGCCACAGATATTAGTAATGGAGGAACTACGGGTGCACAGTATGCCAATATTGGCGCAAACACTTTTGCAGAAGCAGAAGGTACAGGAACAAGTCTTTCTGATTATACGGGTAGTGTTAGCGGAATAGGCTGCAGCGGAACTGCAACGGCGGGTACAATTACTCTTGCTGCCGGAGACAATAAGATTTGCACAATCACAAATAGTCGAAATACAGGTACTATTGAGCTTAAAAAGGCTTGGGGTGGACATGTGGTTGGAGACAATACTACATTAAAAATAGGAACAACAGTAGGTGGCAACGAAGTAAACGAAAAAAATGTATCGAGCGATGACAGCACTGGAGCATTTAATGTAAATACGGGCACTTATTACCTCTCAGAAACAGATCTTCCTAATTACAGTTCTGTTCTTTCTTGTAAAGACGGTGAACAGACGGTAACTCCGGGAACCGGCAATTCAGTATCTGTTCAAAAAGACCATACTGTCGTTTGCACATTCATCAATACACATAAAACAGGGAGAATAACATTTCAAAAAGTAGTTGATGATAACAGCGATGTTTCCGGCTGGAAGTTTACAGTAAATGGACAGGATTTTCATTCCGGAGATACAGTTGTATTTAACACTGGGACTTATACGGTAGCCGAATCCGGGTCTTTAGATTACACGCCTTTTTCTGTAAGCGGCGCATGCTCTTCTCTCAATGGAAAAAACGCAACTCTTACGGTTACGGAAGCGGGCGGTACATGTACTTTTACAAACCATGTAAAAAGAGGGAATGTTGTTGTTACTAAATATCAAGATAATAACGCAGATGGAGCGAAGCAGGACAGTGAACCCGTACTTGACGGATGGGAAATCAAACTTGGCACTGAATCCAGCCAATTTACGGGAAATGGAGATCCTGCAATTCCTGGACAAGTTACTTTTAGCGACGTATTGCCCACAACTTATATATTGGGCGAAACAATGAAAGATGAGACGTGGATTCAATCAAATATTACATGCGATAACGGTAGATATGATGATAAGGTAAAAACATATTCATTGACAGTTTCGCCCGGAAGCACGGTAAACTGCTCGATAGGCAATTATCAGTTGGGGCATATTAAAGTTGTAAAGAATGTTGTGAAGCCTGACGGGTCAGCAGTTACAGATACTTCAACACAATTTCCTTTCAGCGTCGACTATTCTGATCCATTTAATCTTACAGATGGTGGTCAAAGTACGGTTGATGTAAATCCAGGACCAACACATGTAATAACTGAAACTCCTTCGGAAAATTACGATTTTACAGGATGCGAAAGCAGTTCAGGCGGTTCGGCTCTTGATCTTCCACAACATGGAATAACGGTTCCGGTTTCAAGCGGACAGACAGTAACCGTAACTTG
>JAKAEH010000056.1 GCA_021825955.1 bacterium
GGCGTTGAGCAGGTCGCGCGGAGAAAAAGTAACTTTGGGGCAGGTCATAGGGGCGGAAGGAGAGACCGGATGGGCAACCGGTCCCCACCTTCATTTTCAGATTGATGTTTTTGGGATTCCTGTTAATCCGAGAACATTTCTAGGAAGTGCAAATCCCAATTAGATAAATTAAGCTTTGTAGATTGCGTATATTGGTTTACCGGGTAATCTTTTCCTAAATCCAGCTTGTATATTTGCATCGGGAAAATTTATCCATGGATCCATCCATTTATTATTAAATCTAACTACGTAATGTCCAAGAGGATATTTTTTTGATTTTTTTATATAGACAATAGTGTATGAGTTATATATTGTTCTTCTTAAACGACTCTTAATATATTTATATTCATACCTTAAACTTGCTATTTTTAAGGCTAGAATGATATCTTTACAGAAAAATCCTTTATTCCTAGCTTTCCGTGTACCGTGCTCAAATAGTTTTATTGCATTTCCATAATTTATGTTTAGGACAAAAGCCACGCATGCAACGGCACAACCTAGAATATCTTCTTGTCTTACAGGTTTCATTGGAAGATTGTAGAATTTATATATTTATTAACAAGGGGCAAAGAGGGTTAAAGCTCCTCAAAAAGTGGTATACTATCCCTATGAGCGTTGCTAAAGATAAGAAAACAGTTCTCGAAATAGCCAATAAAATAAAAGAGGCGCGATTGGGTAAGAATTTAAAACAAACGGATGTTTCTGAAAAAGCCGGACTTAACGCGAATTATTACGCAAAAGTGGAACGCGGAGAAGCAAAACCGTCTGTGATTACATTAACCAAAATTTTAAAAGCTTTGGGGATTAAGTCTTCGGAGATACTCTCTATTTAATTCTTGGTTCTCCTCGTCTCTTTCAAATCGTTATATATTTTAGTCAACTGATCCGGGTCTGTGTGACTTAAAGAATGAAAAGTTTTTTGAAGATGTTCCAAAATAGCTATTGCCATTTCAGGCGTGGCATTTTCAGGGTCGGTTTTCTTTAAAAAATTAATAACGCTTTGAATATCTTTTTCGTTTATTTCGTAACTCATAGCCGTAGTATATATTTGTTAAATAAATTTGTAAAGCTTAAGGAAATTAAACATTTCCAAGGACAACTCTTCACCTTCTATTCTTCTCATTATCTCCCGGCTATTGTTTTGGGAAAGAATATTAAGACTTCCTTCCCAAAGTATTTTCCTGTCCAGTATTGCCAACTTTCTGTGGTGGTTTCCAACACAAAGTAAAACCTGTATTCCAAGTCTTTCAAACAAAGATATTATTTCTTCGGATTGATATTCCATTTTTTCCCCGTGTTCTTTTGGGTCTCTTGTCATTACGTATATTCTCACTCCTTTTTCAAGCAATTTATTGAATAGGGGAACAAGGGGTTTTGTCCGTTCTGAAGTTATAAACGGGCTTTCAATAAATACTTCCTTCTTACAATTTTCTAAGTCTCGAATAAAGGCTTGATAAAAGGTCTTTTCATCAAAAAGTCCGGAAGAACGAAGGGGGTTCATTTTTCCTCCTTTTCTGGTAAAATAACAGAGACGTTGCCATTGTAATAAGTGAAGCCGAGATTCTTGAGTTTCTCGAAAGTAGCTAAAAAGCTAGGCAAAATCTGGTTCCACCTACGGGCAACTTCGCCAGCAAATAAAAACGATGACATCTGTCGTCATTTTTATTTGGCGTCGTAGATTTTGATTTGTTTCGAATCCGACGGTACGAAGTACCTAGTGCTCTTGTGGTGCAAGTCCGGCAGCACGACTGTACTCGAACGGAAGAGCCATTTTGGATTAGATTGCGATAGTAAGCTAATCTTGTATAATGCATATTTGCATCTTCTCGGTTCTAAACCCTTAGGTTTTTTGTGATGCTAAAATTCTTATTTAAAGTTATAAAGGATATTGGAATCTTTTATGCACAAAGTCAACACGATTACTGCAGCTCTCTACTACTCTAAGAAAATCTACTAATTGAGCGTGAAAAATGGTAACATAAGTTTATGTCTGTTATTTCAGCAAAAAATTTATTTAAAAATTATAAGGCTTATAAAAAAGAGCCAGGTTTTTCTGGTGCCGTTAAAAGTTTATATTCTAGGAATTACGAATTGATTCCGGCAGTTTCCGATGTATCTTTCGAAATAGAAGAAGGAGAACTGGTCGGCTTTATCGGTCCTAATGGTGCTGGAAAAACCACGACTTTAAAATGTCTTTCTGGTCTTCTTTACCCGTCCAGTGGAAAAGTCGATGTCTTAGGATTTAATCCTTGGAAGCGAGAGGAGAAATTTCTTAAACAAATCTCTCTAATAATGGGTCAGAAGAATCAATTATGGTGGGATTTGCCACCAATTGAATCATTCCTACTTAATAAAGAGATTTACAATGTATCGAATAAGCAATTTAAAGATGCTCTTTCACAGCTTTCGGAGCTTCTTGAAATAGGAGATGTTTTAAATGTCCAGGTAAGAAAACTTTCTTTAGGACAGAGAATGAAATGTGAGCTAGTTGCGGCAATTCTTCACAATCCCCGCATACTATTTCTCGATGAGCCAACGATAGGTCTTGATGTGGTTATGCAAAAAAATCTTCGTGATTTTATAAAAGAGTTTAATGAGAAATATAATTCAACAATTATCCTGACGAGTCATTATATGGAGGACGTAAGACAACTCTGCAAACGCGTGATTATAATTGATCATGGCAAACTTATTTTCGACGGCAATCTATCGAACATCATTAAAAAATACGCAACAAAGAAATTTATAAAAGTGCTTTTCGAAAAAGATGTAGAACGTCAAGAAATAGAAAGATTTGGAAAGATTCATGAATATAAACCAGGAGAATCTATAATCGCAGTTACCAGAGAAGACGCTCCTTCCGTTGCTGCGGAAATGCTCAAACAGTTCATGATAGAAGACATTAATATCGAAGAACCAGACATAGAAGATGTAATACGTGATGTTTTCATGAATAAGTAAATGAGATACTTCCGAATGTTTCTGCTTCACAGTCAATATGTCTTCGCTGAGCGAGGAAGATCTTTTATCTGGTTTTTATATTCAGTTATTCCTCCTGCAATTTTTCTTTTGTTTTGGATAGGCGCTTTAAGGTCTCAAGGAGGAAGCATTGCCGGTTGGAATCTTTCAAAAATCACAACATATTATTTTCTTTTAACAATAGCCAGTTCCATGTTGGTTGCGCACATAGAAGAAGACATAGCTTGGGAGGACATCCAGGAAGGACATCTAACAGGATATTTATTGAAGCCTTTTTCATATTATTGGATCAAATTTTTAGAAGAAGTGCCATGGAGATTGTTACAGGGATCTTATGGAGTTATTTTGATTTTTGCATTTATAGTTATCTTCGGTAATTTTTTTACATTATCTAATAATCCTTTGGTAATCACGTTAAGTATACTTATATGTTTACTTGCATTTATGTTATCTTTTACCTTCAAGACTATTTTGGGAATTTTGGCATTTTGGTTAACGGACACAAACGGACTTTTTCAATTGTCTGAAGCTATTGTGCAGGTTTTTGGAGGATTTATAGTCCCGATAACTCTTCTTCCATATTCCTTACAGCATGTAGCTACTTCTCTTCCTTTCGCATACATGGCTTACTATCCTGTGGTTGCAATACAAGGACAACTTAATATTCAAGAGCTCGCTACTGTAATTTTATTTCAGATTATTTGGATTTCAGCTTTTGCCATTCTTTACAAATGGCTTTGGTCGGAAGGAAGGAAAAAATATACGGCAATAGGACAATGAAATATTTTAAAATTTATAAAGCCTTATTAAAAATAAACTTTTCGTATCTTACCGCGTACAGAAGTAATTTGATAAATAGTGTAATTGCAAATAGCGTGTGGGGGTTCTTTTCGCTACTTTTAATTGTAATCCTTACATCTAAAACCCCGTCGGTTTTCGGATGGACAAGAGATGAATTATTCCTGTTATTTGGTATTTACAACATCATTACCAGCATTTTTCAATTTTTCTTTACAAGAAGCTTTGATCGATTTTCGGAAATTATTAATAGAGGAAGGCTTGATTCAGTGCTTTTGAAGCCTGCAGATTCACAGTTTCTCATGAGCCTAAGCTATGCAAATTTCACGGTTCTTCTTAGAGCTTTCTTCGGAATAGGTTTTATCGCTTATGTTTTTGCGCAAATGCATTACGTGCCGACGCTTGTACAAGTTCTATTTTCGCTTGTTTTGATGTCTGCAAGTATTACGGTCTTATATTCAGTTTGGTATATTGTTGGTACTTGTCTTATTTGGTGGCCAAGTTTTAATAATCTTATCGGTTTAATGTATGAAGTCAACGGGACTTCAAGATACCCACAGGAGATGTATCGCGCAATAAGTCCTTTACTATTTTACACAATTCTGCCATTAACACTTATCATGACCGTTCCCACACAAGTATTAATAGGAAATATGACATCTGCAAACATTTTTCTGTTAATATTTTTTGCGTTAATTTTATTTATTGTTTCCCGTGTTTTTTGGAAATATGCATTAAGGTTTTACACAAGTGTGGGCTAACGATTCTCAAAAGCTACGCGTAATTCATTTTCTGCTAGTCAGTGATTTAGAATCCAAACTATTTAGCTTCAAAATTAACACCTAATATAGATTGTGCAACCTAGTTTATTTAAGCTTGATATTCAATTCTACTTTTGATATAGTCAACGGACTATGGGTTTTAAAGAAACTATAAAGGCTTATAGAGCTAGAGAGTTAGCTCAATTAGCAGAAAGAAGTAGAATTGAAGAGGCTGAAAGAGAAAGACAAAATGCCCTGTTAGCCGAAAAACAAGCTGCAATTAGGCGGTATCCAGAAGACCTACAGAGTAAGGCTAGAGCATATCTTTATCAAAGCGAATTTCCCAGATTATTGCGAGAGATTGAGAGCGTAGTTGATGGATACGCATTTTATCCTTTTATATTTGATGAAAAAGGAGAAATGAGATTCGAAGACATAAGAGGTTTTACTAGAAGAGGTGTTAGTAAATATTTAGTAAAAGGAATACCAAATGCATTCGGTATTCATCTAAAATGGCACTATCGTGACGACATTTATCGTAGGATTGTTGTAGAGTCTGACCCTAATGGTGATATAGTCTTGCATGGAAAGAATAAAACTAAAACACATCTCAATGAATGGATGGGAAATCCAGATATGCAAGAAAGGATGATGGAAAAATGTTATCAAGAACCTTATGAGTATGAAGATGCTGATTATGGAACTCATGGTTGGCCAGATTATGGTAATCCCTCACATTAAAATTTTTTAAGTGTTTTTAAAAAGTCTTAGAAGCTAAAATAGGAATAATGCGGATATTCCCGTCTTTTTAAGAAAACCGTAAATACCGTATAGTTTTTTGATATACTAACTCGGGATATTTGATGTTTTCACCACATTCAAAAGTTTGGAAGTCTTTAACCAGTCCCAGCAGAATAGGACTATATAAACATAGACCGTACTCTCTATGCTCCTCATTTTGCAAAGAATCTTAGAATGTTATAATCAGTGTTATGAATGTTAACATAGCATATGGTATTGAAGGAGCAAAGATAGCGAGAGGTATTACTGTGATAGTAGATATTTATCGTGCTGCAAGCACAGCTACGTATGCATTAGGACAAAAAGCTAAATATGTTATTCCTGTTGCAACAAAAGAAGAAGCATTAACGCTAAAGAAACAAAACCCGGATTATTTATTAATGGGAGAAGAACACGGATTTCGTATAAATGAGTTTAATTTCGGAAATTCTCCACATGAATTAATGCAAGCTGATTTAGAAAACAAGATCCTTGTCCAAAGAACATCTAAAGGCACGCAAGGACTAGTAAATGCAACTAAAGCAGATGAGCTAATTTTCGGTAGTTTTCCAACAATATCTGCAATAGCGGCATATATTAAACGAAAAAGTCCTCAAGAGATTACGATAGTTGCAATGGATGGTGAAGATAGCGAAGATGAGGTTTTTGCAATATATTTAAAATCCCAGTTAATGCAAGATCCTGTTAATCCGGAAATAACAAAAACATATTTGATGAATCATCGTGTTAGCGTTCGTTTTCTCGATCCAAATCAACCCGAATTTCCAAAAGAAGATATCAACTACTGCTTGGACATCGATAGATTTAATTTTGTTTGTTTAGTTAAAAAAATAGGTAATCAGCTAAGGATTGTAAAAATTAGCTATAAGGATGAGATAGGTCTAGAGCGGTATGCTCAGCGCAAAACGTAATTTTGGTAAATAATAATATTAAATAAAATGCAAAGAATTATTTTAGCTTCA
>JAKAEH010000057.1 GCA_021825955.1 bacterium
ATTTATAAGGAGCAGAACAAAAATGACCCTTTGCTTTTGGATTTAGTAACAGCAGATGTATTGCCTTCATCGTTTGAAATTTCTGCTTACAGGATAGAAGATTTAGGAGGTATTTCGGATATGCTTAAGAAATCACCGGTAGTGTCTGATGTTATTTATCAGAAAGATGTAGTATCAACATTGACTTCATGGACGGGAGCTATAAGAAAAATAGGAATAGTTCTTGTAGTCTTACTTTCTTTAGTATCCGTTTTTATTATGGTTACGATAATCGGAATTAAGATTTCTCAAAGGAAGGAAGATATTGAAATAATGCGTTTAATCGGCGCTACGAGTTGGTATATCCGATGGCCCTACATAGCAGAAGGTGTTTTTTATGGACTTTTTGGAGCGTCAATAGGGTGGATTATATCTGCCGGCGTTCTTTTGTACTCAACTCCCTTTCTGGAATCCTTTTTGAAAGGAATACCAATTTTACCTGTTTCGTTTGTAGATTTACTCATACTGCTTGCGATGGAAGTTGCTTTTGCCGTTTTTCTTGGAGTTGTATCAAGCTTTTTAGCAGTATTTAGATATCTTAAATAAATATTATGGCTTATGGTTTTAAGAAGTGTAAAAAAGTTAATTTTTCTTGTCATCGCACTTTTTCTGTTTTTGCGTGTTAACTCAATTTCCTTCTCGCAAACGGTAACTCCTACGCCGACTCCTTCTGTTGATGTCTCTCAACAGCAGCAGGATCTTCAAAATAAAATAAAAGACCTTGAAGGTCAAACAGAAACATTGCAATCTCTCATAGCAATTATAGAGAACAAAATAAAACTCACCGAGTATCAGATAGAGAGTACAAAAGAACAGATTACAAGTATAACAATGGATATTGATACTGCTTCAAAAAAAATAGATACACTGCAGGTCTCTTTAGACAATTCAATAACAGTTCTTCTAAAGAGAATAGTTGCAACATACGAGGTTGGAACGATACAGCCTTTACAGATTCTGTTAACGTCAGGTAGCGCTTCGGACTTTTTTACGAGGCTTAATTATCTGCGCCTTGCTCAGGCGCATGACAAAAAATTGATCTACGATACTCAGCAGGCAAAGGTAGATTACGCAAATCAAAAAAATATTTTTGAGGACAAGAAAAAACAAGTGTTGGCCCTGCAAGTTCAACTTCAGACAGAAAGTGATCAGCTGGATCAAGAAAATCAGGCAAAGCAACAGCTTTTGCAGGCGGATGAAAGCCAGATAGCTCAGTACAAGGCTCAATTAGCAGCGTTGTCAAACTTTGCGCGTTCAAGAGTGGGCCCGGGGGGACAAAGCGTTCCTCATCAGGACTTATCTGATGGTTGGGGAAAATACTATAATCAACGCGATGCAAATTGGGGGAATAATTTTATTGGTTTATCTAATGAACAGATATGGGACGTTGGGTGTTTGCTCACTTCGTATGCCATGGTGACTACTCATTACGGTGGTTCAATAACTCCTGCAGATGTAGCTGCAAATTCAGGAAATTTTTTCGGTAACACTGCTTATTTTTTACTTCCTGGTCCATCTGCAAACGGACATTCGGCAACGGATGTCAAGTATCCTTCTCTTGATGATTTGCGTAGTGATTTGAACTCAGGTAAATCGGTTATTGCAGGATTATCCTACGACGGAGGGCCAATTGCCGACCACTGGGTTGTACTAAGATCGGTTAACTCTGATGGAAGCTTCAACATAAATGATCCTTTATATGAAGGAGCAATGAATGTTAACATAAACGATCATTATTCAGGCCTTAAAATCGTCGAAGCGAGAATTTACAATTAAATATTCAAGATAAAACAAATTATCTTATTAATTATTTATCTTTTTTTGGTTTTATACCTGCTTGCCCCGGGAAGAATTATTGCCGCCATGAGCCTCACCGTAGATAATCTTCCCGTGACCATTGATCAAGCCCAAGAATTCAAGTTAAACATAAATTTTTCCTGTTCGAGCTGCGGAGATTCTTATCTTCGAGGAGTTTTCTATCCAAGCGGAACAAGTTATTTTGGTTATACACAAGATAATAACGGAATCTGGAGTAATGCTCCGGGCTCAAATTGCACTAGTTTTTTTAAAATCGCCCAGACAGATCTAGATTATGGTAGCAGCTGGAGCGGGGAAATCAAATTTAAGCCCGATCCACAAAGCTCTTATTATACCGGGCCGGGGGAATATTCTTTTAAAGTTGGAAGATACTCTTCGAGTTGCAGTTCGCCGCTTTGGTCTACGGAAGCAACAGTTGCAATAACCGGTCCGGCGCCTACGCCGGTGTCTGATTTTACTCCTTCAACCTCTCTCCCATCTCACACGCCAACCCCTACGCCAACCCTTACAAGCAGTCCTTTACCCATATCTGTAACGCTGGCGCCCTCTGTTCCAAAAACAACAGCACAACCCGTTAATAAGGAAAGTGTTTTGGGTCAAAGCACAAAGTCCTCAATTCCTAAGCAAAATAACACAAGCAGAAAAGACTCTTCAAAATACGATAATAGTTTATTTCCTAAAATTTTTATTGCAATTGGAATTGCTTTCTTGCTACTCTGTGTTATAGTAGTTGCTTATCCTTATGTAGATAAGATTAGGAAAGGAAGATTAAATGCCTAACGAAAAAACAATTGTTACAGAAAATTTTAATCAAACCATAAAATTAGGAGAAGATTTTGCTCAAGAAATAGACCCGGGAGAGTTCTTGGCATTTTTTGGGGATCTTGGAAGTGGAAAAACAACTTTTGTTCAAGGGCTAGCAAAAGGATTGGGAATAAAAAGAAGAATAATTTCACCGACCTTTATTATTGTAAGAACTTATTTGGTAAGGAGCGCAACCTTCTATCATATTGATTTATACCGAACTCAAAATACGGATGACCTGCTTGGAATTGGGCTAAATCAAATTATTGAAGGAAAAAATAATATTGTCGCTTTGGAATGGGCAGAAAAAATGGGTGATTTGCTGCCAAAAAAAAGAATTGACTTGTTTTTTAAAAATTTAGGAGATGATAAAAGAGAGATAAAAATAATAAGACATGAGTGATCTTAATAAGGCTATAGAAATATTTAATCAGGGAGGAATAGTAATTTTTCCTACCGATACCGCTTTCGGGATAGGTTGCCGCATGGACAATGAGGTCGCGATTAAAAAACTTTTTAAAATTAGAAAAAGGCCGCTAACGCAGGCAGTGCCCGTTCTTGTAGATAGTGTCCTGATGGCAAAAACATATGTAAAAGAAATTCCGGAGGACGTTTTAAATAATCTGATAAAGCCTTATTGGCCGGGCGCTTTAACCATAGTTTTGTCTTGCAGGGAAGATAAAGTGCCCTCTCTGGTTAGAGGCGGCGGGGCAAGTTTAGGAATAAGAGAGCCTAATTTGCCTCCTTTACTAGAAATTATAAAATCCGTTGGCGTTCCTATTTTGGGTCCTTCGGCAAACTTCCATGGAGATAAAACTCCTTACAAAATAGGAGATCTAAATCCGGCATTAGTTTCGCTGGCAGATTATGTGTTAGAAGGAGAGTGCTTCGGTAATCTTGCTTCAACAGTAATTGATTGTACAGAAAAACCATGGTCTATTTTGCGAAAAGGCAATTTAGAGATTAAGATATAAGGATGAGAACAATTTTATACATTGACACATCGGACAGTCAAAAAATATTATTAAAGTTGCAGACAGGAGGGATAGTTAAAAAAACTTCCTCCCGCTCAAAAATTCTTCGTTCCGAAGCGGCGCTTCCTCTAATAGATAAGCTCTTAAAAGAGAATAATTTAAATGTTAAAGACTTAAATGAAATAAAAGTAATTCTTGGCCCAGGCTCATTCACGGGATTAAGAGTGGGGGTTTCGGTAGCAAATGCCCTGTCTTATCTTTTAAAAATTCCTGTAAATAGTAAGGAGATTGGAGATTTAGTCCAGCCAGTATATAATAAATGATATATATGAAAGATTTTCTGCACCATATCTTTTTACCTAGAATCACCAATAATTACAGACCAAAATTATTACATCACAAAATTTTATTTTCATTTATTGTTTTCTTCTTTTCTGCCGGAATTTTAATGTCTTTTGTCAGGACTAATTTCCCCTCGGTTTTAGGAAGTGCATCAGACGTTTCGATACAGCAGCTTTTAATAATTACTAACGAAAAGAGACAGGAAAACGGCCTTTCTCCTCTAACTATGGATAGCAGATTAACGCAGGCAGCTACAAACAAGGCATCCGATATGTTTAGTAAGAATTATTGGGCTCATAATTCCCCTGATGGAACAACGCCATGGTGGTTCATAAAAAACGCAGGCTATAATTATATTTATGCCGGGGAAAATCTTGCCAGAGGATTTAGCAACGCTTCAGATGTTGTAAATGCATGGATGGCCAGTCCTGAACACAGGCAAAATATGCTCTCGGTAAATTATCAGAATGTGGGTTTTGCAGTTGCCGCGGGAAGTTTAACTGGAGAGGATACGGTTTTGGTGGTTGAAGAGCTGGGTAGCACAAGCTATGCACCAGCCGCCGTAGCTCAAACAAAACCTGAAGCGGTTATAAACGCGCCAGCATCTCCTTCGCCTGTTCCTTCTGTTTCTCCGAGTCCAACACCCGTTATTCAGACAGTCAGCCCTGTTCCAAGCCCGACAGGTCTTGTTATAGGAGAAGCCTCAAAAATCGCAACGCCTTTAATAAACGGGCAGTCTCTCTCCTTACTAATAGCAAAGGTAGTCTTGGCAGTATTTATCTTTGTTTTGATTATGGATATGATAATGATAGAAAGAAAAAAAATTGTTCGTTTTGTAGGGCACAATTTGGATCATATTTTCTTTCTTAGTTTAATATTGCTGATAATATTAATCTTAACAAGAGGATCGATAATTTAATGAATAAAAAATTCAGACAACATATTGCGTATTACATTTCACTGTTCGCAATTCTGCTATTAGGGGGAATTTTGATTATTCTCACATCGCCAAACGTCTTTGTTCAGATCAATATAGCGTTGATAACTATTTGTTTTTATATTCTTTGGGGAGCTATCCATCATTTGATAAACCATGAATTGACGATAAGAATTATGATAGAATATGTTCTTATTGGTCTATTGGGAGCATCAATAATTTTCTTTATGGTTATGGGAGGACTTGTATGAGAGGTGTAATTTTAGCAGGAGGGTTAGCTACGAGACTGAGGCCATTAACGCTTGTAACCAACAAGCACTTATTGCCCATCTACAATAAGCCTATGATTTATTATCCGCTTGAGGCAATGGCAAAGGCCGGAATAAAAGAAGTTCTTCTAACAAGTTCTCCTGATCATGCAGGGCATTTCGAAAACTTACTGGGTACAGGAGAGAATTTTGGATTAAGAATTTATTATGCAGTCCAGGAAAATCCTAAGGGAGGAATTTCGGATGCAATAATGCTTGCGGAAGATTTTGCAAAAGACGAAAGGATTCTAGTCTTGTTAGGAGATAACATCTTTGGATTTAATTTAAAAAAAATTGTGCAGGATTTTGAAAACAAAAATGAAGGAGCTATGGTCTTCGGCGTTAAAATGCCTACTGATTCCGGACAGTACGGAGTAATAGAAATGGACAAAAACGGAAAGGTAGTTTCTATTGAGGAGAAACCCGAACATCCCAAGTCCGATATCGCCCAAACCGGTATTTATATGTATGACAAGAAAGTATTTAGTCTTATTAAAAATCTTGCACCCTCTGCAAGGGGGGAGTTGGAAGTAACAGATCTAAATAATTTATACGTTAAGGAAGGGTTAATGTCATGTGAACTTATAGATTGGTGGATTGATGCGGGAACATCCTACGATGAATTGTTGCGGGCTAATAATATGGTTGCAGAAAAGATAAGAACGGGGGAATTGTAAGAGATGAAATTGTTGGTAACAGGCGGGGCTGGGTTTATAGGGTCAAATTTTATTTTGTATTATCTTAAAAATCATCCGGAAGCTTCAATTGTAAATTTCGATAAACTTACCTACGCAGGAAATTTAGAAAATTTGGAATCCGTAAAAAACAATAAAAATTATAAATTTATTCATGGTGACATATGTGATGCAAAAGTTGTTGAAGAAGCAATGCGAGGAGTAGACGTGGTTGTGCATTTTGCCGCTGAAAGTCATGTCGACAGAAGTATTATAGAACCGGGAGATTTTGTAAAAACAAATGTGTTGGGCACACAGATTCTTTTAGCGGCCGCGCTTAAAGAAGGAGTAAAAAGATTCCATCACGTTTCAACAGATGAGGTGTATGGAAGCCTTAATCTAGATGAAAAGAACATATTTAATGAA
>JAKAEH010000058.1 GCA_021825955.1 bacterium
TGCCGCCGGCTAAAATTAAAATTTTCATTTAGAGAATTATAATACAAATGGAAAAAATATTTTAGTTAAGGGTTTGGGGTGCATTTTAAAGGGCAAATTTGAATTGAACTTTTTCCGGTAACGCAAGTTGGATCAAAAACACATGTATAAGTTGCCGAAGGATTCAAAGAAGCAGGTGTTGGAGTTGCCTCTGTTGCCTGGATTGTCGGAAAAGGTTGTGAGCTTGGAGTAGGCGTCGGAGTTGGATTTTCCGAAGGTATTTGGGTAGGAACAGGAGTAGGTGTATTTATTGCTGATGAGGGTATCGGAAAGTTTATTGTAAATCCTAGCGTATTTTGAGTAATAGTAAAACTTTTAGAACCAAAGTTTAAATTGTAATAAGAATTATTTGCGGAAATTGAATAGTTTCCAACGGGTAAATTTGTAAATAAGTAACTCCCGGATGAATTTGTAATAGAAGTATTCGAGTATGGGCCGCTAAGATTTACGCTTAAGTTTGGGAAAGGACTTTCCCCCGGATCCTGTTGACCGTTATTGTTTGAATCTATAAAAGCAGTCCCGGAAACATTATGGACAATCGGAGTAGGAGTTGGCGTGGGAGTAGGAACGGGAGATGCGGTAGGAGAAGGTGTCGGAGTAATGGTTGATTGAGGTATACCCGAGCAGGGTTTGTAGTACGGAAGAATATTATTTGCTATCCAACTCTTTTCGACAGAGTCAAATTCATTTGGAGCACATCCTATTGCGCTCATTATAGTATCGTTTGTTCCTCCGCTTATTAAGCTTTTTGTAAAAGACTTGCAAGTTAAAGGAAAAGGTCCGTATTGACTCGAGTTAGCACATCCTTTATATACCCCTGTTGAACCCACCGAAGGCCAGAAGCCTTCTCCGGAAGGATTAGTCGAACAATTGCTTTGCGGGTAACCCGAAGGTATTACGGAATAACTCGCGTCGCTTGAAACATATCTGTCCCAGAGATATCCTATTGAATGACCTTCCAGTTCGTGTGAAGCTGCCGCAAAAGGTTTTCCTCCCGTAGGGCCCGGATACACAAAGTTGGTATAGATAATAACGTCTCCGCCCACTCCGTTTACAAGACCGGCAAGTCCTCCGTCAACGCTTAGAGCGTTTGGGTTATCTACCAAAACTATAAACTTTTGGGCCGAAGGATAATTTCTTAAACCCGAATTTTTAATTGCTGAAAGATTATTCTCTATGCATGCTTTTATTCCCGAAACGGAGCAGCCGAAGTTCTGAGCCGCGTCGACTTCTTTAAAATCAAAAATGCCCGGATTCACGTTGTAAGGAGGAGTTGTATTGTATAAATTTTCAAGGTAAGAAACGTCTGTTTTAAACTGACTTATATTTGTGTAATTGTCGTTTATAAAAACAGTTGTCACAGGACCGCATGAAATGCTTTTGGTTGCCGCTTCTGCGCTTTGGATAAAATTATATGACGTAAGACTTGGCAGATTAACTTCCAGAACATTTTTATTATTCTTAGAAATTAATATTTTAGAAGCGTTGTTTTGAAAAGGTACAAAAATAACAGATTTTGCACTTCCCGTTAAAGAAGAACTTGCGGTGGCATTCGGAAAGAAATCGTAAAGTATTTGTTCGGTAATATTTATTTTTGCGCTGTAAATTACCTTCCCGCTTTTATCGAATACTTCCAATTTATACGGTGAATACAAAGAATTTCTTTGGTCGGGAATGTATTGCCCGTTTATTAAATTAAGCTTATCAAGAATTAGTTTTTGCGAAACTTGGTTATAAGTTAATTCCAATTGCCAGGTTTTATCCGCTGTTTCTTTTGTCTTAAAACTGTTTACAAAATAAATCCCGGATAAAAGGACAATCATAAGAATTACCAAAGCGGAAATGATGTAGTTTTTTTTATTTTTTAAAAATGCCTTGAACTTTTGGAAGTTCATAGAGAAGTTCCCGGATTTTGATTGTCTGGCTGCATTTGTGTACCGTCGGCGCCAACAGTAGAAGGATTCGGGATATTATCTTGAACCGGATTTTGTCCGATAAAAGGAGAGCTGCCGTTTGGCAATGTATTATTTATTCCGTTTTGGGGAATTTCCTGGGGAGCAACCTGCACTGATTTGGTAAAAGTAAATTCGTCTTTTGTATTATCGTAATCAACTAGGATTTTATCCCCTTTTGTAAAAGTTTTATTTATTATTAAAACCGCTATCGGATTTTCAATTCCTGTTTGTATAAGACGCCTTAATGGTCTTGCGCCAAACTGGGGGTCGTATCCTTCTTTTGAAAGCTGTGCCAAACCCGTATCCGTAATATCCAAGTCTATACCTTGCATAAGAAGAAGCTTTCTTGTTGATTCTATTCCAAGTTTTGCAACCTGAACCATGTCTTTTTGCGCCAACGGCTCAAAGATTACAACACCGTCAAACCGGTTTAAAAGCTCTGGCCTGAAAAATTTCCTAAGTTCCCCGACAAGAATTTTTGAAAGATCTTCAAATTTCTTTTTTGAAAGCTCTTCGTCTGAAAGCTTAAGGCTTTGCTCGGAAACGCTTGTATTTGAAAGCTGCTGTTGTATTAAAGCGCTTCCTATATTTGATGTTGCTATTACAATCGTATTTTTAAATGAAACCGTATTCCCTTTATTATCCGTAAGTCTCCCGTCTTCAAGAAGCTGCAAAAGTATGTTAAAAACATCCGGATGGGCTTTTTCCACTTCGTCCAATAAAACTATTGAATAAGGTTTTGTCCTTACGGCTTCGGTTAACTGTCCGCCCTCTTCATAACCTACATATCCGGGAGGAGCGCCTATAAGTTTTGCTACTTCGTGTTTTTCCATATATTCGCTCATATCAAGTCTTATCATTGCTTCTTCTTTCCCAAAAAGTATAGTCGCCAGGGTTTTTGCTAGTTCTGTTTTACCTACTCCTGTCGGACCTAAGAAAATAAAAGATGCAATGGGTCTGTTGGCATTTGAAAGACCTATTCTTCCTCTTCTAACAGCCTCTGCAACTGTTTTTACCGCCGCTTCCTGGTCTATGAGTCTTTTATGTATTAAATCCTCCAAATGAAGAAGTTTTTCGCTTTCGTTTTCGGTTAATTTTGTTATCGGTATTCCGGTCCAGCTGGAAACAATTTTTTGTACGTCTTCTTCCCTTACTTGATTATCGGCCCGTTTTCCGTTTTGAGCCTCCAAACGCACTTCTGCCGCTCCTTCGTCCAGTAAATCAACTGCTTTATCCGGCAAATATCTTTCTCCTATATATCTTTTTGAAAGCTTTACAGCAGCTTCTATAGCTTCCGGAGTAATAATTACTTTGTGGAAATTTTCATATTTTTGCTTTAAAACGTTTAGCATTTCTACTGCTGTTTCTTCACTTGGCTCTTCGACGATAACAGGCTGGAACCTTCTTTCGAATGCCTTATCTTTTTCAAAATGCTTTCTGTACTCCATTGTAGTTGTAGTACCTATTAATTGGAGTTGCCCTCTTGCCAAAAACGGCTTTATTATATTTGAAGCATCCAAGGCCCCTTCCGTATCTCCTGCTCCTATAAGGGTATGAATTTCGTCTATAAAAAGAATTACATTTCCGGCCGCTTGTGTTTCTTTGATTACACTTCTTAGTCTTTCTTCAAATTCACCGCGATGAGATGCGCCTGCGACCATCGAAGATAAATCAAGTTGAATAATTTTTTTGGCAGATAAATCTTTCGGGGCTTTCCCGGTAACAATACTCTGAGCCAAACCTTCGACTATTGCCGTTTTTCCTACACCCGCTTCTCCTATAATTATCGGATTGTTTTTTGTCCTTCTTAAAAGAATATGCACAATTCTTTCTACTTCTCTGTCTCTTCCTGTTATCGGGTCCAGGCCTCCATTTTTTGCTTCTTCGGTTAGATCAACTCCATACGCTTCCAAAGCGGATTTTTTTCCGTAAACAAAATTTGAGGACTTCGATAGTTCTGTTTCTATTTTTTCTTTTTCAAGACCTTGGGACTTCAATAGATTTGCAACCGCAACGTTTTGTTCAAAAAGCGCCACGAGCAAGTCCTCGGGGCTTACAAACTCTACTCCTCTTTGTTTTACCATTGAATAAGCTTTTTCAAAAACCTGTTTTGTGGTATCGCTTAAAGTGGGATTACCTTCAAAACTGCCCGTTTGTTCTTTTGCGCTTATTTCTTTGGACATTGCTGCTACATCCACGGAAAATTTTGATAAAAGTGAAAATATTTCCCCGTCGAAAGTAAGTCCTATTAGAACCTGCTCCGGTTCGATAAGACTTTGTTTTATTCTTTTTGTTTCATTTTCCGCCTGATTTAATACTGCCGAAGCTCTGCTGTCAAGACGGGACAAAACAGATAAATCCTGTCTTGTAACGGGTTTCATTGAAGAACCGACAATATCTGTCTGGGGTAAAACCGGAGAAGCAGGAGGATTAGACGCTACAGGAGGAACAGGTGTAATTTCCTCAGGCGTTTGTTTTTGCTCCTCAACATATTTTTTTGTTGTAAATAAATTTCCAAGCATAGGCAGTTTAAATAATTATATCAGTTATTTCCGTTTGTTTCTTCTTTAATTTCTTCTTGCTCTTCCATCTCTTTTGGCTTTTCCTCATGTTTTTTCGCGTTATCCAGGGTTGTATTTTCTTCTTCCTCTTTACTGCTTAGTCCCGACAATACTTCTTTTGCAGCCTCAAGTTTTGCTTTAAGATAAGCTATTACTTCGGTTTGGGAAAATCCCCCGATAAGAAGAAATGGAAGTATACTTCCGACCGATTCCATTCCTTTCTTAACATTTTGAGGGTCGGTTGAAACAAGCAGATTCATTGTTTCGGTTATTTTATCTACGTCTGCAGAAATCCATTCTTTCCTGTTTCTTTCTTTACCAAGAGCCTTTGGAGGCTCAAGTTTTTGATAATTTTCTACCCACAATTTTTTAACCGATTCATAATCGTCAAGATTTACCGATTGGACTCTGTTTACAACAGGGAAAGAGTCTGCGGCGGTTTTTTTAAGTTCGAGTATTCCGGCTTCCGCAAGAACCATAGCGGCAAGAGAATTCCCTCTTTCTTTAGCTTCTTTAAGTTTTTGCTTAAGGTCGTCGTCGGCTCCCTTTCCTTTTTTAGAAGCTGTGAGAATTGAAGTTGCAAGTGGATCACCATTTTGCTCTGCTTGCGCCAATTGCTCCTTAATTGCTACAAGTTTTTGTTTTTCAGCCGGATCTGCAAAATCCGGATTTTGAATATGCGCTAAAGCCGTATTAAGCTTGGATAATTCTTGCTGCTTGGAAAGAATTGAACTCGAGCTGGTAGAAACAGTATTTGCGGCTGAAAGAATAGAAGTCGCAAGTGGGTCTCCTTTTTGTCCTTCTGCCACAAGTTTATTTTTAACCATTGCGTAGCGCTGTTTTTCCATTGGAGCACTTATGACCGCAGGATTGGCAATACGCTCTAATGTTTCGTGCATTTTCGCGATTTCCGCGTGTCTTGAAATATCCGATGAAATTGCAGAAGTCTCATACCTTGCTATATCCTGCATTGTAGGAACGGATAAACTTGTAAGCCGGAGTATTTCGTTGCTTGATTGGACAGAGCGTAAATTGGCAATTTGCGAGGAAATGTTTTCCGAATGCATTTGCGGTATCTCTACTTTGGCAGTAAAAGGAATGCTTCTGGCCATTCCGGTAGGCTGTGAAGATAAAGGTAAAGGAGCGGGGGGAGGAGTGGGTCCTCTTCCAATAAAAGAAGAGCCTGTTGTCATTAACTGCCTAATCATATTATTGTCGCCTATCGAAACTGTATTTAAGTAATCGAGGAATATCTGCAAAAGGAGAAACGGCAAAATAATTACCACCCAAAGCATTAAAAGCGCAACGATGTATTGGGCAAAAGTATTGCTGTTATTAAGACTATTGGTAAGAGATAATGTCTGTCCGGGTCCGCCCAAAAGTATATTTATTGAGGTTGGATAAACAAGCGCTTGGTTAAAATTAAACTGAAGAGGAATTCCGTGCATCCAGATGTAAACAAGTCCCGATAAAAATATAGAAAACAAAGGAGCGTATAAAAGCCATCTAAAAAATTCACCTATCCAAATTTTTCCGGTATTTCTTATCGGAGAATAAAGTAAAAGAAGAGGAAAAATAGGAGAAATAATAATAAAAAACCATAAAATTATTTTTCTTAAAAGGAGAATTCCGACCATAACGTAATAAGTTATTGCAGTAAGTTTTACAAGTAAAAGAGAAATAAATGCAGACTCGTCGTAAACAGCTCCGTAAATCCGGTAACCCAAAAAGTTCTGGTAATCAAAACCTATGTA
>JAKAEH010000059.1 GCA_021825955.1 bacterium
TAAAGGATGAATCGACCTGAGCAATAGTCACTTTTTCAACCTTTCCGGTCCCTTCGGCCGAAAGGACTGTATGGTTAAGGTAAATTGGAACCCCCATGCGCTTAATTTTATCGGCATGCACTTTATACCCCGAAACATTGGGTAAAATATCGCAGATGCCGGCTACTTTAATGCCTGCCTGCAATGCATGGTACGCGCCAATTAAGCCAACGTTGCCGCTGCCTACAATAAATACCTTTTCGGATGATTTTACCAGGTCCCTGTTTACAAGCGTCTGGAACGCTCCGGCGCCGTAAACACCGGGCAGATGGTTACCGGGGAAAATGATTGAACGTTCCCGGGCGCCTGCCGATATAATAAGCCCTTCAAATTCTACTATTACGTAGTTTTTGTTATCTACAAAAAGGCCCGCTTTTTTATCCTTGTAAACCCCTACAACTGAAGTGCTTGAATAGATTTTAACATTAGGGTAAGAGCGCACTTCTTTTTCGAGCTTGTGGGCAATATCAATTCCCCTTGTGCCCGCGTAGCAGTCTTCAATTGAGCCGAAGAATTTATGCGTCTGCAATAAAAGCTTACCCCCTAAAAGGTTCTTATCATCCACAAGAATAATATTAAGCCCCAGTTTGGCAAGTTCAATTGTTGAGGTAAGCCCCGAAGGCCCTCCACCAATAACGAGCACATCGCATTTTTCTTCGAATTTTTCAGTCTTTTTAATTGGGGTATTATCTTCGGGCAGTTTTGGCACATAGCGGAGTGTTTCAATATTCATCCCTTCTTTAAGGGGTGTAATGCAAGATTTTAAGGGTAAACCATCAATAATTAGTGTACAATGGGAACATTGGCCGTTGGCGCAGTAAATTCCCTGCGGGGCATCATCTCTCTTGTGAATTGCAAATTCTTTCACCTTGTTCGATATTAAAGCCGACGATACAGCCTCTCCTTCGTATCCTTCAAATTTTTTACCATTGAAAAAAAATTCTACTTTTTTCTCATTTTCCGGAACTGAAAGGACAGGATGTTTTAGTATCCTTTCCATAAATTACCTCATTCTAAGGTTTTTTACGCCTTTTTAATGTTATTGTTCAGTTGTTGGAACTGTCCTGTTTTGCACTATATCTGTAGTGTGTCAAAAATTATTCCATTCAAATATAGCTACTTGTTAAGAATACTCAAATTATGATTATTGCCCCCCATTCTTATTTTTTTATTCTTTTAGCCCGCAATAATTGCTTAATATGAGACAGTTTTCTATATTTCAACCTCAAATTTTTGTTTGACTTACTGACTTACAATTTGATTTTTTTATGCCGAAGTGGCGGAATTGGTAGACGCGCTGGACTCAAAATCCAGTGAGGCTCAAACCTCGTGCCGGTTCGAGTCCGGCCTCCGGTACTGAAAGCCCAACTTTTACCAGTTGGGCTTTTTTATTAGAGGTTAGCATGTATTTTGTTTACTCCCTCAAAAGCTGTAATCATAAATATGTTTATGTTGGTATTACCGAAAACATTGAAAGAAGACTTTACCAGCATAACCATGGTCAAAATAAATCCACTAAACCTTACTCCCCCTTCTTTTTACTTTACTATGAGAAACTACCGGATAGAAAAGCTGCCAGAGAGAGAGAAATTTATTTGAAATCTACATCTGGAAAAAGATTCTTATACGAGTTGCTTGATAACCCTCGTGCCGGCCTGCCTCCCGAAGGGAGGTTCGAGCCTCCCCTTGGGAGGTAAATCCGGCCTCCGGTACTTTAAGGTCGATTTCTTTACGGAATCGGCCTTTTTTATTGCCTCGTCAGTCTGTGGTGAGTGACCGAAAACAATAAAAACAAGCAATTTGTTGTCAATTTACTTGTCACTTTTGTTGTCACTATTTTGAACGACTTAGAACAAAATAAGAAAGCCCTTACAGACCGCCAAAGGAGTTACCACGCTCCCCTGATCCGCTCAGGCTTCCTTCATATAAAATATTTTCAGCCCGCAGGGGTCGTGAGTCTGTCCGAGAACCTCATCTGGTTAGCGATTATTTTATTTGTATAACGATTGCCCCATGTTAAGCAGGCATTAGTTTTGCAATTTTCTTAATGTTGTATGCTAGGCAAACCAAATTAAATTCATTTTTAGTCTTTTCTTTCCCTCTTAGCAAAAATCTTGTAAATCCCATTATGTATTTTAACTGCGCATATACAGGCTCTATTATGGCTATTCTTCTGTTGTAAATCGCCCTGC
This sequence comes from bacterium, assembly GCA_021825955.1. Next base: position 2,232 of record JAKAEH010000059.1, read on the forward strand.
CTTCTGCTGTTTTTAATTTATCCGACATTACTTTTTTAAATATATCATTTTCATATATCTGTATTTGCCGATATATCCCATTTTTTGAGCGGATACATTCATCTTTTAATTTACATTCGCGGCAGTTTGTACCTTTGTAGACTTTAAATTTATTCCCATTTCTTGTGGAGTTATTAGAATATTTCATTGGTTGTTTGCGTGGGCAAATATATTCATCCTTTTCTTTGTTGTATACAAAATTCCTTCTGTCGTATTTTGATATCCCTTCTTTCATTTCTTTATCATAGGTAGATGATGGTATATACGCCTCGATTTTTTCCTTTTCTATATATCTATACGTTTCACCGCTGTAATATCCGGCATCTGCTGATATTATCTCAGGTCTTTCTTTTGTATTCTTCTCTATCTCAGGGTATATTTCTTCCAGTAAATGATTATCTGTGCTCACGGTTTTCACGTCGCATACTGTTATGATTTGATTCTTACTGTCTACGGCCAGTTGTACATTAAAACAGGTGTCATAACCTCCATCCCCTTTTTTCATTATCTTCGTATCGCTATCTGTTAAATTGACATTTTTTACTTTATCCTTTTTTATTTTTTCTTTCGCTTCCTTTATCTTTCCCAATAACCGGGCCTCGTCCTGCAACTCTTCCGGTATTTCATATCCGGTTTTATCTCCATATAACTTGTCTTCTGCTTTGTCAGCTTCCTCGGCTTCCTTGAATATCTTTTCTATCAGTTTTGCTTTCTTTTCCAGTTCACTCAGTGTATAGCTTCTATTTCTTGATGAATTAGATTTTATTTTACTCCCGTCTATCGCTATGTGCTGCATGTTAAATAAATTCATCCCCTTGCATACTTCCAACACCTGTAGAAAACAGTCCTTAAAATATTTCCCTTTGTCTTTTCTAAAGTCACTTATTGTTCTGAAGTCCGGATGCTGCATTCCTGTTAAATACATAAAAAATGCATCGCTGCTTAACCTTTCCGCTATTTTTCTGGATGTTCGTACTCCAATTGTATATCCATAAATCAGGATTTTCACTAGCATTTTGGGATGATAGGCTGGCTGGCCCTCTTCACTATAACTAGCATATAAGTAAGTAAAATCAAAGTTATCTACTATTTTATTTATAACTCTTACTATATGATCTTTTGGAACCAGTTCGTCTATGGATTGCGGGAATAACTGTCCTTGGGATTGTTGGTATGGCTTAAATTTCATCTTATTCTCTTTTTTTGCCTTAACCAACTTATTTAAATTTTTATTTTAAATCTATAGTTCTCGGACAGACTCCGTACCCCTGCGCTTATACGCCCGGTAATTCACCCTCCGGGCAAAGTATTGAGGGAATGATTAAACCCAGCCCCTCGTCCCTCTCTTGATAGAGAGGGACAAACGCATTGTACCATAAACTTATATTAAGTCGTTTCAGCCCGCCGTTTTAACGGCGGGTCAATTAGCATATCCACAAGTAATTCAACCGATTTATCGGTTTATCATAAATCGTTAAAACGATTAAAAGAATTGCTTGTGGATCGTTTACCCGCGGTTGAAACCGCGGGCTGTTTCAAATGAGAGAGGGACGTACTCGGTCTAAAATAAAACACAAACAAACACGGTTCTAAGGTTTTAGCTAACGCGCCTAGAAAATAATTGCGTTAAAAAATTTGCGAAATGAAGCGTTAAACGACAAAATATGTTTGAGTCCCGATGTAAATCGGGACGAGTTAATTTTGTCGTAGCGTAATGGAGCAAATTTTAGCGATTATTTTATCAGCGCATGTTCTTTTGGTTCTTTTCTTGCGCCAAGAAAAGAACATTTATCATAACGATTCTAAACAAATGGGTAATATTGTTGCTCTTATTAAAATAACCGTTGAAACTGTTAAATGAATTTTTGGCTTCACGTTTACCCGCGATTAAAACCGCGGGCTGTTTCAAATGAGAGAGGGACGTACTCGGTCTAAAATAAAACACAAACAAACACGGCTCTAGGGTTTTACGCAAACGCGTGTATATCCCCCGCGAAGCGGCAAAAACACAAAAGAAACGCCATAGCGCCTTAAAATTGATAAAAAAAATAATTAACGCATCTATAAATATTGCAGGTAAATTTAAAAATATGTTTATATTCCCGTTAAAAATATTGATGATATCTCCGGAGGGTGCATGGTGTTAGATATTAAGACCATAATTATTGTCACGGGCTTGCTTCATTTCATGCAGGTTCTCGTATTTTATCATCAATATAGAATAAACAAATCTTTGGGCGGACCGGTCTGGTGGCTTGCCTGGAGCGGCTCCGAGGCAATCGCTTTCCTCTTCCTGTTCATCCGCTCATTCCCTTCATTTATACCTTTTTCCATTATTCTAACCGACCCCGTCGTAATATTGGGGACTGTTTTCATATATATTGGTTTGATGAAGTTCTTTGGCAAGAAACCGAACTTAAAATTTGTGCTCTCGCTTTATGTATCTTTTCTTTTAATTCACCTTTATTTCTATCTGGTAACCGATAGTATCTTCATCCGCACAGTTTTGTTAAACGGCTACCTTGCCTTCTTTGGTTTTTATACTGCATTTGCTATATACAAGCATAAGGACAAATCGATAACTGCCACGGCAAATTTTAACCTTGTACTTTTTATAATACACAGTTTAATATTTACCTACCGGACAGTAATGATTATAGCCGGCACTCCTTTTGAAAATGTATTCGCCCCAACCCTTTTCGAGCTGACACAATATATTGATGGTTTAATGGTAGGTCTTCTCTGGACATTCGGATTTATAATTATGCTCAACCAGAAACTAACATCCGAAATTTCGGAAGCTAAAAACCATTTTGAAGATATTTTTAATTTAAGTCCCGATGCAGTACTGATAACTGATATTAATAGAGCGGTTATTGTAAATTGCAACGAAGGTTTTACGGCAATTACCGGCTATCCGAAAGAGGAAGTACTCGGCAAATCCACTTTGGATTTTAATATATGGGTTGATACTGCCGACAGGCAAAATGTGATTGACCAGATAAGAGAAAACGGATACTGCGAAAATTACGAAGCCCGGTTTAAATGCAGGAATGGCGAAATTATAAGCGGACTAATTTCTTCAAGGATGCTCTCGCTTAACTTTAAATCGCACATGATAAGCGTTGTAAGGAATATTACCGAACGGAAAAAGATAGAAGAGGAAATAAAAGCGAAAAATGATGAACTCGTGAAACTAAATTCAGAAAAAGAAAAGCTCTTCTCAATAATAGCTCACGACCTGAAGACCCCGTTCCAGGGTTTAATTGGTTATTCCGAAATTTTAGCCAATGAATATGATTCCCTTTCGGAAGAGGAAAAGCACTCATTCATTAAGAGCATTGAAGAACTCAGCCACAGCTCATTCAAGCTGCTGCAAAACCTGCTTGAATGGACAAGGATGCAGACGGGTCAGATGACATTTAATCCCGAGTATTTCGACCTAAAGGTAGAGCTTCATTCTACATTAAACCTTCTAAAGCAGGCGGCTCAAAACAAGGATATCGATTTCACCTACTCGATTGATAATATGCTTTTCGTAAATGCCGATAAAAATATGCTTTCTACAATAGTACGAAACCTCGTTTCAAATTCAATAAAATTCACAAATCCCAAAGGGGCCATTTCCCTTACGGCCGAAAAGTTGACCGGTTTTATTAAATTCTCAGTTACCGATAACGGCATTGGGATAGCCAAAGAGAATCTTGATAAATTATTCAAGATTGACAAGAGCATAACCAGAAAAGGTACTGCCAACGAGGAGGGAACCGGACTAGGGCTTCTGCTTTGTAAGGAAATGGTGGAAAAACACCGCGGCACTATTGAAGCTATTAGCGAGACGGGTAAAGGGACAACTTTTATCTTCACATTGCCCTTAAACGGGAATTGACACATTGCCCCTCCGCCTATCCTCCCCCGCTGGAAATGCGGAAAATAGGGGCAGGAATTCTTTTTTTTATTAATCCGGTGCAACTTTCATCTGTATTGGAATAATTTTAAAATCAAATTACTTCATCT
>JAKAEH010000060.1 GCA_021825955.1 bacterium
GGGTTCGAATCCCCCCCTCTCCGCCAGACGGGATACACCCCTCAGGAAATGACTGTATTTGCCTATATAGTGGGTTGATAGTGGGGTTCAAACTACCATTTTGATTACATGTCAGTCCAGAGGTGAAGATTGAACCCAGCAGTACTTTAGCTTGGCTGGCATTAGATTGTTCGTAGGCTTTTCCTAAATCTCCCAACAGAGTCCTCATGAAAGTAGTGATTTTATTGATGTCGTATTTTTCGATCATCGAATCCTCTTTGATGATTTGTGCCTTGATCATTTTTTCTTCTACAATGGCATTTTGTTCCTTGAATATCTCGTCTGAATAAATTCCAGAGATATTTTTTTCCACCAGTTGTCTTCGCATTTCTTGTAACTTAACTATCTCGTCATCGGCATGGTCCTTTAGTAGCTTCAGACGGGCATATCTTTCATGATGTTCTTTGTACATCCAGGAGATAAACAGGTTTAAACACTCTTCTTTGGGTGTAATAGTTTTTAATAAGGTAGTTAATGTGTTATCTAATTCCTGAGGTTTTATAGATTTAGTGCAGTTTCTAGGACATCTATAGTATGCGTGGCGGTCACCATGTCGTCCCCGACTCCAAGCGGCGGTTAATCCCATGCCACAAACGCTACATTTTACAATTCTTCGCAAGGGAAATTCATCGCTCTCGCGAACTCTGTGTACCAAAACCATGTCGCCAACACGGTTGCCGTTGAGAATGGCTTGGACTTTGTAATATTGTTCGAGAGTGATCATTGGGACATGTTGTCCTTTCACTTCGTCCGGATATTTTCTAGAAGTTATAATACCAGCGTAAAATTTTTGTCGAAAAATCCTATGCGCGGTTTGAGGTCTAATTTTATATATGTGATTACTACTTGTCTCACGTAATCCGCTTTCATTCATTATTTTGGCGATTTGAGATAAAGAGGTTTTTCCAGACGCCATAATGTCCCACGCAGCTTTTACCTTATCCCAAGTTTCCGGGTCTTTGACGGCATAACCAACTTGAAATATGTATCCAATTGGGGGTTTACCACTAATCAAACCAGATTTAAAACGAGCTCGTAGACCATTTTTGGCTCTTTCTGAACGGATATCATTATCGAGCTGGGCAAAACCAGCAAGAATCGTCTCGACTAACTTTTCCGTTGGACTGTCACCTGTTGGTTCGGTAGCAGAGATAATGGTCATGCCGCATTCACCTAACTTTTTTCTAATGGCCAAATAGTCAGCAGTTTGTCGTGAAACTCTATCCAAGCGGTAAACAAAAACCGCCTGAATTTGGTTTCTATTCTTTCTAGCAAATTCAAGTAAATTTATAAGTACCGGTCGACCTAATATACTTTTAGCAGACCTGCCTTCTTCTCTAAATATTTGAACGATTTCATATCCTCTTTTTTCAGCTTCTTTTCGACAAATTCCTTCTTGGGTATCTAGGGAATAATTATCAACCTGTTCTTCGCTCGAGACGCGTAAGTAAATAATAGCTTTCTTATTTTCTCCTACATTTGTAGTGTTCATAGGCTCCCCTTTTGATTTAAAAATTCTAATAATGTTTGTCCTTTTAAGATTTCCAGTTCATAATCATCTAGCCAATATTCAACCAAGACTGACACGTCCGCGATCAAGGTATTGAGCTGTTCGGGTGAAAGTTCTTTCGACAAATCTCCAAGTATTTCTTTGGCTTGTGAAATATTTTTATCCTGTCTTTGTTGTTCAGGAAACATTTTGTTGAGAACTTCTGTGGTTGTCTGCTCTCGCTTCTCCCCTATCGTTTTTATAGGTCTTTGGATTCTCTGACTTCTTATGAGTAGTAACTGTCCTTGATTATGTTGCATAGTAAATCCTAATAATTGGTGTTTTCTTAACTATCTCTATAGTGATAGTATATATCTCTATAGAGATAGTTGTCAACAAGAAATAGCTTTCATTTCCAATATATTTGGGGAAATATTACTAGTTAGTCCTATTTTAATACGATTTTTTGTTATATACTCACTTACCGCCTTTTCTCACGATAAATTTGTTAAAAGGTACCTGCCAAAAAATAAACATACTATGAGCAGGTCGCCACTACAATTTATACTCTCTGATTTTAATTTACGTTTGCCTGTAAATATTTCCTATGATTCCTATATTTTCCAACTAATTAAAATATTAACAGTAGTTATTTTTGTTCTAGGCTTAGTTTTGGTTGTTCGAGTTTCTATTAAGATATTTTTATTTTGGAAAAAAATACACGAGGAACAGGTATTGCTCGAGATTCTCCCTTTAAGGAAAACTGAGCAAATTCCCTATACTACCCAGCAACTATTTTTGTTAATTCACGGCTTAGCTAAGCAACGATCATGGTTTCAAAGAATAATCAATGAAACTAAAAACTATTCCTTTGAAATCGTTTCTTCTAAAGAAGGAGGGATTCGCTACTTAATTCGGGTAAACAAAGAAGATGCCTCTATTGTTAAACACGAGCTTTTGGCTTACTTATCAGGAATGACGATAAAAGAAGTAAGTGATTATGCGATTCCGCAACAAAACGTAAAAAACTCTTCAATTGTTGAGTTTGCTTTTACTAATCATTTTGCTTTTCCACTTAAAAGTCAAAACTCGCTGGAAAACCACGACCCTATTGCTTACTTAACCGGTGCTATGACTAAATTGGAGCCTAATGAGCTGATTACTTTCCAGGTTGTTACAACCCCACTTCAGAAATCATCTACCAGAGATATCCAAACTATAACTAGTTTAATTTATCAAAACAAGGAACTCGCTACAAATTTAAAAAGTTTAAAGAATGGGCATTCATTACAACCCGTTTTTAAATTTATTCTATTTATATTTCTAAATCTTCTATTCCTGCCGGTTGAAGTACTTATATTTATTTTTTCTGAAGGTAAAGAAGGTCCTTTTTTATCCTCTCTTTTAAGCGAACGACGAAAGAAGGTTGATAATGTTTATCAGCAAGAGCTAGAAAAACAGGTTAAAAATAAACTAGATCAACAGCTATTTAATACAACGATTAGATTGTTAGTAACAAGTCCCAGTAAATCACGAAGAAGTACGAGAATTAAAGGGATAGTAGCTTCTTTATCTTCATACACAAACTCTAGCTATCAGTCATTAAGAAGAAAGCGAATATTTAGTGTTTTATTAGTAAAGCGATTGCATTTTTATTTTTTTAAGAACCGTTTGCATGGATTATTCAATAATCCAATTTTATCGGTCACAGAAATTGCTGATATTTACCACTTACCTTATACCAGCACTACTAAAACTGAGGACTTAGTAAAACAACAAAGCAAGGAATTACCTGCTCCTTTAACCTTGAAACAGTCTAAGGATTTGGATGTTTACTTTGGTCAAAATATTTACGGTGGTACGACAACAAAAATTGGACTTAACTTAGAAGAAAGAAGGCGACATATGTATATTATCGGGGCAACGGGAACCGGAAAATCGACCTTACTTTCATCCATGATTAAACAGGATATCGAACACAACAAAGGTTTGGCGATTATTGATCCTCACGGCGACCTAATAGATAAGATCCTTAATCTTATTCCGAATAACCGAATTAATAATGTGGTTTACTTCAACCCGGATGATATTGCTAACCCCATTGCTTTAAATTTATTAGAACTGACTCCGGGTTTAAGCGAGGACGACGCATTGAGGGAAAAAGAATTTATTGCCGAAAGCATTATTTCTCTGTTCCATAAACTTTATCCGTCAAATTATGCACCGAGAATGGAATATATATTACGTAACACTATTTACACTGCCTTTACAATCCCCGATGCGACATTGTTTACGGTTTACAAGTTGCTTTCCAATACCCCCTATCAAAAGAGCGTTACTAATTTTTTAGATGATGAAAATTTAAAAGATTTCTGGACTTATGAATTTGGCAAAGCCGGTGATTACCAGAAAGTGCAAATGATTTCACCGGTTACTAATAAAATTGGACGATTTCTGTTTTCTCCAACGGCGAAGCGGATTTTGGAACAGCCAAGATCTTCAATTAATTTTGATGACATTATGGATTCAGGTAAAATTCTATTATGTAATCTTTCCAAGGGAAAACTTGGTGAAGATACCTCTGAATTGTTTGGAATAATGCTGATGACTAAAATCCAATTGGCAGCATTAAAGAGAGCCAGGGTTGATGATGAGCATCGGAAAGATTTCTATCTTTATGTAGATGAATTCCAAAACTTTGCTACACCGGCTTTTGCTCAGATTTTATCGGAAGCACGAAAGTACCGACTTAACGCTATCTTGGCGCATCAGACTACTGCCCAAGTGGAAGATAAGTCGCTGATAAATATTACATTAGCTAATACTGGAACCGTAATCTGTTTTCGGACAGCTAATCCGGACGATGAGCGATTATTGTTACCACAGTTTTATCCATATGTAACTCAGGGAGAAATTGCCAGCCTACCCTCTTTTCATTTCTACATTAAGATAAATGCGTTAACTTCCGAGGAGCCTTTTTCGGGGGAAACTGTTCCTCTAACCATTACGATTAATAAAGACAGGGTTGGAAAAGTAATCGTAGCATCACAAACTAATTATGCAAAGCCGTACGTAAATAATAAAAAAACATTGACACCGCCTATTAATAGGGCAACTAGACAGGCTTCAAAAATCCATTAATTTATGAATAAAATACTGCTTTATAGCACTCAGAGCGCTGCGCTAATAATTTGTTACTTAAAGCCTGTTTTTAGGAAATTTATGGTTAAATTTTCTCCCCTTCTCTTTCTAAAGAAAGAAGAAGTGAAAAAGGCCGCATCACTCCACGCATTACCTTACTAATATGACTATCACAATCCCATCTCATTCAATTACTAAACAACAACTCTCCATACTCCACCATCTCCTCCGGTTTCGCTTCCTGACTCGTATTCAAATTCAAACACTTCTTAACCATAAACACCCCGGACAAATCAACAAATGGCTAAAAAATTTATCTAACCAACACCTAATCTATAAAATCTATGATAAAACATTTCCTGATAATACTAAGCCGGCTGTTTATTGCTTGGATAAAAAATGTATAACTTTCTTAAATCAACAAAATGAAATAGATCCGTTGTTGATCAAACGAATTTATAAAGATAAAAAAAGGACCAAACGTTTCATTAATCATTCAACAATAATTGCTGACTTATTTATAAAAGTATCAGAACAGTTTAATGTTAAGAATGGAAAACTTTATTTTTACACAAAAACAGATTTACTTGAATATGACTTTATGTTAAAACCATTACCAGATATTTATGTTGCAGTAGAAAATGAAATTGAAACCAAACGATATTTTATAGAAGTACTCGACAATGATACCCCTCGTTTTGTTTTAAGAAACAGAATTAAGAACTATATTGAGTATTTTTTAAGTGAACAATGGCAAATAAACACATCGTATTCTTTCCCGGAAATACTAATAATTTGTGCGAATGACTTAACTAATAAATTTCTAGAGAAATTTGTCAAAAATTCATTAATTAACGAGGGTAGCCCACCTATCAATTTTTTAATTGTTAAAAAACTACCGCTGCTCTGAACAACGGCAGTTAACCAATTAGGCTTTTCTCACCTCCGACAATCGGCAGGGCTTGAAATAGCGATCCCGCTCAATAGGTAACCCCAATTTACCCCTGACGGATTGAAGTTCAGTAAGGCTAAAATAGCCAAGTTCCTCTTCAAAACCATCAACCAATCCAAAGAAGGTGTCAGTCCCATCAAACTCAATCGCGTACCAGGTCCAGCTCGAATCCGGAGTAAAAAACTTACACCAGATCATTGGATTCTTAACGTTTTCACTACTATAAAGTCGTGGCAGTTTCTGCCTTAACTCTTCGGTTAATAACTGCATGTTTATTCACCCCCTTTTTTATGAATCTGTAATCTGGAAAGAACTGGTTTGTCCTGTCCATTGAGAAGGGGCATGGGGTGAAAAACAGCTGTCAAAAGTTTTTCGAAACGAAGTGGAGAAAAAGGATCGACAGACCCACCTTTTGACGGGTGGTTTGAACCCCATATAATGAAAAAGTAGGACAGGACAAAGTATGGGAGTGTATTATTGGGGTATGAAGACGAGAGAAAACAACAATAAATTTATCTATTTGGGGATATTTTTAGTTTTATTAATCCTTGTTATTTTTAAATTCTTTACCAAACAAAAGCCAGCTCAACTAGTTTCAACTAATGACCAAAATATCCAAAGAATAAAG
>JAKAEH010000061.1 GCA_021825955.1 bacterium
CAACTATGATAAATAAAAATTGAAAATTTAATTCTATATGAGGAATAAAAGTAGCCTTCAATAAGGTTCCCCAAGGCTGTGCGACGATAAAAACCGTGACAGGATATGCGAATAAAGAAAGACATAGCCATTTAAGGATTTTTGAATAAACTTTATAGGAAGTGAAAATTTCTAAAAGAAGGATAGAAATAGTAAAAACAAGAGTAAGGATAACAAAATTTACCGGAACAATCAGAGCTGCCGCGGCAGCCATTGCGCCAATGTCAGCTCCTATATTAATTGTATTAGCCACCAATACTAAAACTACAACAGCATAAAGAATTTTTCTGCTATAGTGCTGTTTCACTACGGCTGCTATTCCTTTTCCTGTGACCGCCCCTATTCTTGCGCATGCCTCTTGCACTCCGGCCTGAAACGGCAACATAAAAACAGCCGTCCATAACTGTCCGTATCCGAATTGAGCCCCTGTTTGAGAATATGTGGCTATTCCGGAAGGATCGTCGTCCGCTGCTCCGGTTATTACTCCCGGACCGAATGTCTTAAATATCTTTTTTAATTTTGAGGAAAATAACACCTTAGAATTAGTATATATAACATACCGACTTGATTCAACAAATTGTTCTAATATTTTAAATGGAATAATAAACACCCTATATATTTTTTATAAAAATATTGGTAAAATTTTTTCATGCCTCCGAAACAACATAATCCCGTAATCGACATGCTCCGGTTTATCGCAATTTTGGCAGTTTTGTTGGTACATACAACAACAAGAACCATGGAAGCATCTTCATTTGACTTACAAAAGATACCCTGGACTCTTTTCTTAAATCAGGCTTCACGTTTTGCAGTCCCTTTGTTTTTTATGATTTCCGGCTTTGTTCTCGAATTAAGCCACCCATTCAATTCAAATTATCTGACATATGTTAAAAAAAGGATAAATAGAATTTTTATTCCTTACCTTTTCTGGAGTGTCATCTATTATTTTTTTATCTATTATCAGCACAGAGACCAAAATTTTTTGAATACTCTTCTTACAGGAGACGCTTCTTACCAGCTTTATTTTATTCCGGCACTTATTATTTTCTATTTAATTTTTCCTCTTATTCATAAATATTATGACATCATTTGCAATAAGTGGTCTCTAGTCTTACTTTGTTTATTACAACTTTTTATACTTTATTGGGACTATTATATTCACCCTCTTCCTTTTTATTACCCTATAAGCGTAGCTTTACTTAATTTTTTCTATTTTATTTTTGGAGTTGCTCTTTCAAGAAATCAGGAAAAGCTTATAAAATTTATTAAAAAATGGAAAATATTTTTATTTTCCGGCTCAATAGTTTTAGCGCTTTATATTTTCTTTCAGGGATTTTACGGATTTATAAATACTCATAACTATTTAGTTTTTTATTCTCAGTGGCGTCCTAGTGTTTTGATCTATACTTTTTTTATAGGAGGATTTTTATATTGGGTTTTCGACAGAAAATTATCTAATTCAATATTTTTCAAAACTCTTTCCAGGCTTTCTTTTTTTGTATTTTTTATCCATGTAATTATACTCGAACAATTATGGTATTGGGGATTTAAAAGTATTTTCTCCGAGAAGTTTGTAGCGCAATTGTGGTTTGACCCCGTATTCTTTTTATCTGTTGCGGGAGTATCTTTTGGACTTGCTTTTATAGCACATAAAATTCCGTATCTTTCCAAAATTACCGGCTAGACTTCCACTTGGATTTCGATAAAACAACTGTGTCTCCGTTAAATAAAACTCCCTCCCCTGCAAGCATCTCTTTTTTTATTTTTATTCCTCCGTTTGAGTATCCGGTAAGTTCTCCTTTTGCAGATACTACTCTATGACACGGAACTTTTTTTAAATCGGGATTTTTTGCCATTAACATACCGACCGCTCTACCTGCTTTTGGGTTTCCTGCCAAAGCGGCTAATTGACCATAAGTCATAATTTTCCCTTTTGGAATTCCTGCAGCAATTTCGTATACTTTTTGTTTAAATGTTTTCATCTTCTGTCTTTCATCCATTCATGTGCATACACTTGTGCTTCTTCCGTCTTTATAGCTTCCAATATTTTCTCCGCTATGTATTCCGGACTGTCTCCCGGCCTTAAATCACTATTATCATTTTCCCACTCCTCTTCTTCTATACCGTCTTTAATTGTGTTTTTCTCGAAATCGGTTAAAGTTATATAAGGATATACCACGCTTACTCCGATTTTTTCTTCACTTAATTCTTCTCTTGCCGTTAATGAAATCCCTACAATAGCTCTTTTTAAAGATGAGTAAGCTGACATATTGGGAATAGCCATTAGAGCAGTACCCGAACTAATATTGACTATCATTCCTCCCTTTTGCTTTCTCATTACCGGGATAACTTCCTTCATTGCTATAACCGGCCCCAAAAGATCAAGTTCAAAGAGCTCTCTGAAAGTTTTCGGGTTTATATTTTCGATAGACGCATCATACCCCCGGCCTGCATTGTTTATTAGAATATCTATTCTGTCGAAATGTTCTTTTGTTTTCTTAATTAAATTTATTATCTGGTCTTTTTTTGTCATATCCGTAACTACAACAAATGAACCGGGGATTTCCTTTGAGAGTTTTTTCAGCTTCTCCTTATTTCTTGAGGCAAGAACTACTTTTGCTCCATTTTTTGCCAAAAGCCTTGCCGCTTTTTCTCCTATTCCCGATGATGCACCTGTAATTATTACAACTTTATCTTTTATTTCCATTATTCCTCCTATAACTTTGTGTCAAAAGGATATACCAAAAAACTGCATTAATTCCCGCTGTTGCGGCTGCAAACCAAAGCGACAAGGATACATAAACAAATGCTATGCTTAAGGCAACCGAGCCTGTTAAAAAACTTGTAGCTTGTGCCGGCTTATTCTTACTTAATATTGAAGGAATTAATGCAATAATAAAAATTATCTGTCCTACTGTGAGAATTGCGTCTTGCCAATGCATAAAAGAAAAGAGTTTAACCTTAATTATTATACCACCTCATTGAAAGCTTAACGCGAAAAAATAATCAGAAGAACTAAAGCTGAAACAGTAATAACACCAAGAAAAATTATGGTATAAGTAAGAAGAGTTAAAGCCTCTTTCTTTTTTCCGTCGACGTATAGTTGGGCGGGTTTACCAAAAATTAAAAATCCTGTAACCGCTGCCGAAAGAACAAAAAGAAGAAGCAGGGAAATTGGGACAAAAATTGTATTGGTCCTTCCAATCTTAATAAGAGTACCGAAATACATAAAAAGGGCAACTGCAATTACATATAAAGAGGTAGAAACGGCATTTATTAATGCTCTTTTTTTAATCTCTTTCATATCCGTATTATATCAACTGATTGCAAATAACACTTCAAATTGAGTATATCTCTCTCGAGCCATAATTATTATGGCTTAATTTTAATACCGGATTTTTCCAAAAGAGGAATTATAATTTCCATTGGCAATCCATGAGTAAGACCCGTTAATGAACCATTAACTTTTGAAATTGTTGTTAATCCGTATATATTTGCGGGAGAAAATGCACCGGACCAAGTTAGAACAGGATATTTATTTACAACTTCGTCTATTTCTTCTTCGCTAAACTTTCTTGTCGAAAAATCAACCACAACACACGTTGAAAAATCGATACTATTTTGTTTATCTAAATAACAAACACCCGCATAAAGCTTAGAATTTTCATTTCCGGATTCTTCCCTCAGCATTTGTCTTGCTTCTTCAATCGTTTGAGGTTTTTCATAAACTTTTCCATTATCAACCGCAAAAGAATCTGCCGAAATAATTATTCCCTTATGTTTAATGGCGACATCTTCAGCTTTTGCCCGGGCTATTTTTTCTGCCCTTATTGCTAAATCACTATCTCTTATTGATTTTTCATCTATATTTGCGGGAATAATTTCATAAGGAATATTTAATGCATCCATTAACATTTTCCTGTTTGCAGAACCTGAAGCTAAAATAATTCTTTGCATTTTATTTAATATTATTATTTACCAAAATTACGTTTTGCGCTGAGCATATAATCTAGACCCATTATATCATTATAGCGGTGTCCCAGACTTAAGGCTAAACCTGCCCGCATTTGCTACGCAAAGCGTTCAAGGCGGGTGAGACAAATGAGACAGTACAAAAAGGATGTCTCAATGAGGATATAATTTGATATATTAGTAGGACTCTAATTTGGAATTATATTCCAACGCCTTCTTAAGCCACAATTTCTATTATGCGACAACGGGTTGATGATGAATAACAACACGAGCTTTATGAGGCATAGCTATTGATATACCCATTCCTAAACTCATTCTCTGAAGCCAATTTACTTTATCCAAAGATTGAAAAACGGTGCTTCCCCTATCCGCTTCTCGCTGATGATCTGTTACGCCTATATTTATTATCGGATCAAGCTGAGTTCCGCATAATGGATTAGCTCTATTTTTTACCATGTCATTTTGTTTATAACTGACAATTGACGCTGTTTTTTCTCCTTCTACTGCATCTTCCATCACGACACCCCAGAATATGTCTTTCGATTGTTTAGGATTCTGACCCAACTTATAAGATATTTTTGCAAGCTCATAGCGGATTATTGTTCCATGAGGATAAATACTGCCATCAAAAACTTCACCATATTTAAAAGTTCTAATAGGAATATGGTTAGGATTGGTCAGATATTTATTAATCAATTGTCCTGCGTTTATTAGTAATTTTTTATTTGTTATATACTCACCTAAACCTAGAAGCAAACTGGTATTTGAAATATCGCTTGATCCACATGTATCATCAAAATCGTGTCCGCCCCATTGTTCAGGCGAAGGAAAAACTATATCCGGACGAGCTTCAGGACTCATAGTTAATTGCCTCCTGATGTTATAAATGTTTGTATCTCTGATCTTGCTTTTGCAAGTCTTTGAGAAGTGTTAAGCTCGTCTGGATGAAATTGTACAAGAAATCTGCTAATTACCGCAGTATCTTGATATTGCCCAAATTGGAAAATTATTATTTCTTTAAATCTTTCCATCGGATTTAATCATTTTCATTTTATTTATTAGAATTTTGTATGTTGAATCAGAATGTCTCTTCTAATTGCTTCTACTGCTTTATGAAGTGCACTTGTCGGAATTAATTGAGAATCACTTTTTGGATCAAAATCCGGACTGTTATAAAAACCTGCTTCATTCAATTCTTTGTCACTAAACATTCCACCTTTTGGAGCAAGTCTATCTAAAGCTTCAGTGTTATAGTGCATCATCTTAGGTGCTTTTCCTGGTTCAACAACTAGCGCCATTCCACCTGTTACCGCTTGGTATCCTCCGCCAAGTTCAAAAGACGATTCTTTTGCCATGGCAGGCGCTATCATAATGAGCTTATGGCCATTAACCATAAATTGCATATGATGCCAATGAGCAAAAAACGCAGCGTTTACGTCTTCTGCAGATATCCCAAGACCCTTAAGAAATTCTACTGCTTGATAAACTGGTAAACCATTCATGTTGCCCTTCATGCCTTTACTCAATATTTTATGCTGAGCTAGGGCTGTGAATTCTCCCACCTTATCTTTTATTATCCATGCATCCATAAAATCTCCTTCTCTTGTTAACACTCTTTCGCTCGATGCAACCCGGGGATCCCCTATGTCAACGCCTATCCAATCTCTAAAAACCCTATCGATTTCCCAAACATATGCATTTCCCGTACTTGAATATCTATTTTCGTATTCATGATTTCCCGCAACACTTGAAATTTGTTGAATTCTTTGTCTTACCTGTTTAGGACTCATGTCTGATGTAACTCCTCTCATTACGGCTTCAAACAATCTAAGTTGATCCGGGGTTCGCTGAAGGCCTAAGGCCGGCGCTTCCATCACAAATTTGTCATAAATATTACCATGAAGCAAATCTCCATTTGCAATTATACGGACATTCCCTCTGTCAGGAAGATCCCTTACGATATGCCTTACCCAATTAACCGTTCTTCTCCAGTCAGTTGTTGGGGAACCAGTTTGAACGTCATTAATGCTTGCCCAAATCGTAGTTTCGGGGACAGATTCTGCAGCCTCCATTAATTTTTTATCATAAAATTCAACCTCCATTACGCCTTTTTTATACCCAGTTAACAACGCTCCCGGCTCAACAGGCCTGCCTCTGGTTACAATAGATCGCAG
>JAKAEH010000062.1 GCA_021825955.1 bacterium
CCGATCTCTTTAGAAAGAGCAATATCGGGGGTGTTTGAGTTTTTTCCTAACCTATAATCTTTTAATTCCAGTCTCCAGTTTTTTTCTGTAAAATCGTCAATGGGGGAAATTTCTTCCAAAACCTGCTTTATTCCTTCTGCCAAGAACCATTGATAAGATTGTTTTTGAACGGCAAGAAGATCTAAGTTTGGAAGAAGGGAAAAATCTTTTCCCCAATTAATTCTTGTTTTAATATTGTCGTTATCGTTTTTCTTAGCCATTAAAATAATTTAATAATATTTAAGCTTATAGGATTGGTGAGCAGACGCCAAAAAAATGGCAAAGGTATTTCACCTTTTCCATTTGTTGCCCTATAGAGTTCTAACTTTATACCATAGCAGAGCAAAATATGTCAAGTAGTATTTTAGATATTTGACATAGTAAGAAAAACTTGTATAATTTAGAACTTATGGCAAGTAGGTCCTTAGGAATTGAAGATTTAGCATTTTCAGCTGCAAAGGTAGCGGCAGCAGGAGTTCTTGTGGCTTCCGGAATTGAATTTATCTTTGGATTGGGAAATGTTGCCGACGCTATAGGCACAGGAAAGCAGATACTTCCCACAACTCTAGAGGGGCAAAATCCTCCTCCCGCTCTGGAACAAAAAATCAGTAATGACGTTAATAATCTAAAATCTGAGCTTCCAGTTGGAGGCGCAGGTATTGTAGCCGGTACTGTAATTTTCCTGGGCTCCTCAAGACTAAGAAGAAGATAAAATCTATCTTTCCAGCGCGTACCTACTCTCACCTTAGATTTTAAATATTCATCTTTGTTATCAAAACATTATATTCATAGGGAAATACTGTTGACACTTATATTAGTATTTGCTAATATGTTATTGTGGAAGAAAAAATAATTAACGCTTTTTCAAATCCTGTCCGCCTTAAACTTTTATGTTGTCTGGCGGGCGGGAGTAAAAACGTTCAGGAGCTTATCGGAAACTGTGGGCTCGCCCAGTCAGCTGTATCTCAACACCTAACAAAACTTAAAAATGCTGGCTTGGTAAAAACGCGGAGAAACGGAAAATTTATTTACTACTCTCTTTTAACACGCAGGGTCGGAAATATGGCCGAGGTATTGAGTAATTTTGTCAAGGAGGTGAATTAGATGAAAAGTGTATCAGTAAAACTTTATTCAACGATGTCTTGCCCGTACTGCAAAATGGAAAAAGCGTGGCTTGAAAATGAAAAAATAAACCACGAAGTAGTATACGTGGATCTTAATAGATCTGAGGCAATGAACATGATCCAGAAAACAGGACAAATGGGTGTGCCTGTTACAGAAATAACAGACGAAAACGGAAAGATTGAATTCGTAGTGGGTTTTGACAAACCAAGACTTGAACAAATCTTAAAGAACTAACCTTAATTTAAAGGGGGTGAGATTATGTTAAAAAGCTTACAAAACGAGGGAAATACCGACAGAATGATAAGGGTTTTGCTGGGAGCAGGGCTTGGAGTGATTTCTTTTCTGTTTTTAACAGGACTTGCACAAATTATAGCTTATATTTTGGCAGCAATACTCATTATTACGGGAATAGTTGGTTTCTGTCTTATTTATAAAATCTTCGGAATAAATACATTAAAGAAATAGACTAACAGATTTTCTGTAACACGTTGTTAATTCAGTAGTTAGAAGCTTGGCTTCATGCTATAATTTAGTGAATGAGCGCAAGAGAGTTAATTGATATTTATATTTCGTTTTTTGAAAAACGCGGACACAAAAGAATTGCAAATTCCCCGCTTGTTCCGCAAAACGATCCAACAACACTTTTTACCTCAAGCGGAATGCAGCCCTTAATTGCGTACCTCCTCGGAGAAGTCCATCCGGGAGGAACAAGGCTTGTTGACGTACAAAACAGCTTTCGCGCACAAGATATAGAAGAAGTCGGCGATAATAGACATACTACTTTTTTCAGAATGCTTGGGAACTGGAGTCTGGGAGATTATTTTAAAAAAGAGGAAATTCCCTGGCTCTGGGAATTACTTACAGAAGAATTAAAACTTCCAAAAGAAAAGCTTTATATAACCGTATTTAACGGGTTTGAAAAAATTGAAAAAGATAATGAATCATTTGAGACTTGGAGAACGCTGGTACCACAAGACCATATATTTTTTGCAGGGGTTGATAAAAACTGGTGGTCACGAAGCGGAGTACCAACCAACATGCCTTTAGGCGAACCCGGCGGTCCCGATACGGAAGTCTACTATAAATTCGATGATATTAAACATGAAAAAGACTGCAAAGACAATCCTATTGAATGCGAATGCGGCGTTTACTCAGAAATTGCGAACAGCGTTTTTATGCAATACATAAAAACAGAAAAGGGATTTGAACCTCTCCCCAAAAAAAATGTTGACTTTGGTGCGGGCGTAGAAAGACTTCTTTCCGCAGTAGAGAATAAATCTGATATTTTTACTACTTCGCTTTTTGCTCCTATTATAAAAGCGCTTGAAGATGAAAGCGGAAAAAGTTATAAAGAATACAAAAAAGAAATGCGCATAATAGCAGACCACTTAGCTGCTTCCATCTTTATTGCCAGCGAAAAAATAAAACCCTCAAACAAAGAAAGAGGATACGTTCTAAGAAGGCTTTTACGCCGTGCTTTTGATAATTTTAAACTTTTAGAAGGAGATAATATTTCTTTTGTAGTTGAAAAAATAATTGGAGAATATTCAAAAACAGACGAAATACTGAAAGCAAACTATGATGAAATTAAGAATACGATTCTTGAAGAAGAGCAAAACTATAACAACACTCTTAAAAAGGCTAAAGATTTTATCGATAAAAAGTATGAGGGAAAACTCATAGATAATGTAAAAAAAATTAGCGCGGAAGATGCTTTTGTGCTTTATTCAACCCACGGACTTTCCCCTACTCAGATAAAAAGCTTAGGCTACGTTTTCGAGGATCAAGAGTTTGCCAACTTAATGGAAAAACACAAGAATCTTTCAAGGACAGCATCAAGCGGAATGTTTAGAGGAGGCCTAGCTGACACAAGCGAACTTACAATAATGGGGCATACCGCAACCCATTTATTGCATCAGGCACTAAGAGACGTCTTTGGAGATTCTCTTCACCAAACAGGATCAAATATTACAAGAGAGAGGCTAAGATTTGATTTTAATCTGGATCGAAATTTAACCGAAGATGAAATAAAAAAAGTTGAGGAAATAGTCAATGGAAAAATAAAAGAAAACTTAGAGGTTCACTTTGAAATTATGTCACTTGAAAAGGCCAAAAGTTTAGGGGCTATTGGACTTTTTGATGAAAAATACGAACAGGATGTAAAAGTTTATTTTGTTGGAGACTACTCAAAAGAGTTTTGCGGCGGGCCTCATGTTGATTTTACAGGCGTACTTAAAAGGTTTAAAATAATAAAACAGGAGAATATAGGAAAAGGGCAAAGAAGAATCTACGCAAAAGTTGCGAGTCAATTATGAAAATATCTGTTCCCTTCATAGAAAAAAAAGAAAAACCGGATTATTTTTTGGCACTTATTCTTAAAAACGAAAAGGCAATCTCCATAATCTTTGAGAAAGAAGGAAACGTCATCAAGTACGTAAGCACTAACGAGGAGTCTTTTGACAATACTATAGAAGACGCAGATAACGAACACTTTCTGGCAATTCTTGATAAAGTAATTACAACCGCCGAAAGCGCTCTTCCGGAAAATATAGAAACTCATAAAACTATTTTCGGTCTCAAAGAAAATTGGATTGAAGATAATAAAATTAAAAAAGAATATCTCGAAAAACTAAAAAAGGCCAGCGAAGAATTAAGTCTTAATCCAATAGGTTTTTTGATTTTCTCGGAAAGTATTGTTAACCTAATCCAGAAGGAAGAAGGGGCTCCCGCAACTGCAGTTATCGCCGAGGTAGGCAGAAAGTTTATAACCGTATCTCTTGCTAAAGCGGGAAAATTAATAGAAACAAAAACCTCCGAGATACATGAATCCCCTTCCTACACGGTTGATGCGCTGTTAAAGCATTTACAGACTCCGGAAGTATTACCCTCCAGAATAATTCTGTTAAATTCCGCAGAAGAAGATTTGACACAGGAATTTATAAATCATCAATGGAGCAAAAGTCTTCCATTTTTACATCTTCCCCAAATAGTAAATCTTCCGAAAAACGCGTCTGTCAAAGCCATGCTTCTTGGGGCGGCAACACAAATGGGAGCACAACTTATATATGATGCTTCCGAGATTGATTCCGACGAAGAAAAACCTACAAAAATTGAACCGGAAGAATTTCAAGAAACCAAAATAGAACCACCAATCCAAACGGACGAGATAAAGCCTGAAAGTCAACATCCGCTTGATTATGTAGAACATGAAAAATCTATGGATCTTTTTGGATTCGTTGAAGGTGAGGATATTGTAAAAACTCCACCTCCGCAGTCTGCGGTTGCAGAAAATGTTCCCGAAAAAATAGCTGAAGAAACAATTGGAGAAATACCGGACGAAGTAGTATCAGAAAACGAAGAAAAAAAGCCTCTGCCAGTGAATACAGCCTTTGTGGCCGGAAAATTTCAGATTTTTGCCAACAAGGCTTTTGATTATCTTAAAAAAATAAAACTTGATAAAAATCTTATAACCCGCTTGAAACCAAAAAATCTTAACGGAAAACAAGCCTTAATAATACCTATTATTGCATTGGTAATAGTTATCATTTTAGCGGTCTTTTTAATGCATTTTCTGGCAAAAGCAACGGTTACAATTTCTGTTTCTACAAAAACAGAAGCAAAAACAGCATCCGTAACTTTTTCTGCCAATTCACCAACCGATACGAGCAATAATACTCTTGCTTCCCAATTCATTTCTGTTTCCGAAGACGGATCGGCAACGGCCCAGGCAACGGGGCAAAAGGATATTGGAGACAAAGCAAAAGGAACAGTAACTGTTTTTAATAACGATACAAATCCGGTAACATTTTCTGCAGGCACTACAATAACTTCATCTAATAATTTAGGTTTCATACTTGATAAGTCCGTAACAGTTGCATCAGCATCCGGGGACATTTTTTCAGGTACAAAACCAGGAACGGCTGATGTAACCGTAACAGCGTCCGATATCGGACAAAATTATAATCTTCCGTCAGGAACAAAATTCACAATCGGCTCTAATGCTAATGCGGCAGCCAAAAACGATAATGCATTCTCCGGCGGGACTAAAAAGAGCGTTACAGTCGTATCAAGTGACGATCAACAAAAATTATTAGCTGCTCTTCCTAAACAACTTGAAGCAAGAGCCCGGGACGACATAAAATCAAAGGTTCAATCAGGACAAAGCTTGCTTCCTGATTTTGTCGAAGAAACTGTAACTAGCCCTAGCTTTGACAAAAAAGTTAACGATCAGGCAAGTCAATTTAGCCTAAAGGCAACTGTGGATTTTAAAGCTGCTACTTATACAAACGATGACCTTTTATCCCTTGCCAATACTCTTTTTACAACCTCCGACGTAATTCTTAGTAAAGAGAATTTAAGTGCCAGCGCGAAAAATATAAAGGTTGAAAAAAATAATGATGTACTTGCGGACCTTACTATAAACGCTAAACTTCTGCCAAAAATGGATAACGTAGGGCTTGCAAAGGAAATTGCAGGATATTCCCTGCAAAAAGCCAAAAATACAATTTCAAATTTGCCCCAGGTGGAGAATGTTGATATAAGAATAAATCCCAGCATTCCTTTCCTAACCTCTTCTCTGCCCGGAAACTACAAGAATATAACCATAAAGGTAGTTTCAAATTAATGGCAAAACGTTACTACAAAAAGGATGTGACTGGCGGAAAAACCGGAAAGAGAAAAATTCTGCGAATATTAAGTCTTGCTCTTTTTCTCTCCGGACTTTTAATAGTTACTTATATCTTTTTCCCATTTATTTCGTGGCAGATCTATTTTGCTCCCGCTTTTGCCAGTCAGAACATTGCCATACCTATTCCTAAAAATACACTAGCCTCCGCCTCAAGCATTCAGTCTCTTTTGCAAACTGCCTCCATTAACTTATCTGGAGTTAATTATGAAGATGCTCAGAACTGGTTCCCAAATTACAGATATCAAAAAACAGGAGCGGCAAAG
>JAKAEH010000063.1 GCA_021825955.1 bacterium
GGAGACGGTAACCCTAAATTTTCATCCCAAGATGTCGGGCAGATGTATATTTGGGATATAATATTTTTTGTAGGCGGAATTCTTCTTATATTTAAAAAACGAGAGGAGAACTGGTGGATAGTTCCTTTATGGCTTATTATCGGAATAATTCCCGCGGCCACAGCCAGAGAAACTCCTCATGCGTTAAGGATAGAGACAACGCTTCCCACATTTCAAATATTAGTTTCTTACGGATTTGTAAATTTAATACTAAATAGCAAATATTACCTGGGGAAGTCTAAATATGCAATTTTTTCTATCATATTTTTGTTATTATTTTTAAATTTCTTTTATTTTTATCATAATTATTTTGCTCATTATTCTTCCCAGTATTCCGGTGAGTGGCAGTATGGATACAAAGACTCTATTAACTATGTAAAATCGGTTGAAAAAAATTACGACTACGTTCAGGTAGCAGATGCTCTAGGCAGACCTTATATATATTACTTATTCTATCTAAAGACTAATCCCGAATTTTTTAGAGAAACGGCAAGGATACAAAAAGATGCTTTTGGGTTTGTGTATGTTGCAAGTTTTGGCAAGTACATTTTTCCTAAAGATTATAGCTATTCTCTAAGCAAAAACTATAAAGTTTTATATATAAATACGCCTTATAATTTGCCCAAAAATATTAAAATATTAAAGACGTTTTATTTGTTAAACAATGAACCCGTTTTAGTTGCGTATACATATGGTAAATAAAAAACTTGTTTTTATAATATTGCTTGGAATAGTTATTCTTGCGGCTATTCTTAGGCTTTGGGGATTGGGAAGCGTTCCGCCGTCACCCGATTGGGACGAAGTTGCTTTAGGATACGATGCCTATTCAATTATCCACACGGGTAAAGATGAATTTGGAAAATTTTTACCCGTTGTTTTGAGATCTTTTGATGATTACAAACCAGCTCTTTATGCTTATCTTACCATTCCTTCGGTTTTGCTTTTCGGGTTAAGTACGTTTGCCGTTCGGTTTCCTTCGGCAATTTTTGGAATCATATCGGTTATTTCAGTATTTTTTCTTGTCAGAGAATTGTTTAATGACCACAAATATAAAGATTATTTATCTTTAACAGCAAGTTTATTCTTTGCCATTTCTCCGTGGTCTATCCAATTTTCAAGAGTGGGATTTGAGGCAAATGTGGGAAGCGCGATAAACATTCTGATGGTGTTGTTTTTTTTAAAAGGGTTAAAAAACCATATATTTCTTTTGCTTTCGGCTTTTTTTGCAGGTTTGGGTATTTACGTTTACCAAAGCGAAAAAGTCTTTATTCCACTTTTAGTAATTGTTTTAGTTTTTATTTTCAGAAAAAGTATATTTTTAATTCCTAAAAAATATATTATTTTCTCTGTGGTACTAGGATTGATTGTTGTTTTACCGATGATAATATTTATCACTACTAATAGAGCAGCACTTTTAAGAGTGACAGGTACGAGTATTTTTTCATATAAAACAGAACTTCTTAAAAGTAACATTCAAAAGCTCGAAGAGGATAACAGGGAAAACAACAAAATTGGACTCATTTTAGACAACAGAAGGCTGGTTTATGTAAGAACAATTGTTTCCGGATATATATCCCATTTCGATTTTAATTGGCTATTTATCTCGGGAGATATCTCAAGGCATCACGCGCCAGGAATGGGGCTATTGTATCTTTTTGAATTTCCTTTTGTCTTAATCGGAATTTATAAATTATTGTTTGGAGACTTTAATCGAAAAACTAAACTAGTTATATTCTCTTGGTTTCTTCTTGCTCCTTTACCTGCATCAATTACGACCGGAGTTCCTCATGCCGTAAGAACGATTAATTTCTTACCAACTTGGCAAATTCTCTCCACAGTAGGATTAATATTTGCGTTAGCGGCGATTTCCAGTTTTAGATTGTCAATTTTTAAATTTAAAATTTGGAAACTACTGGCTATTTTATATTTCTCATTTGTCCTATTTAATTTTATTTATTATCTTAATCAGTATTTTGTTCAACAAAATTATTATTTCTCTCAAGATTGGCAGTATGGGTATAAACAGGCAGTTGAAGAGGTAAAATCATTGCAGAATAACTACAGCGAGATAATCGTATCCGATAAGCAACCGATGGATAAATCCTATATGTTTTTCTTATTTTATTTGCAATATTCCCCTTTTGATTATCAAAAAATAGGAAAGAATAGTTCTGGAGGATACGCTGTTCATCATGCTTTTGAGAAATATACCTTTAGACCGATTGATTGGGAAAAAGATTCAAAAAAGAAAAATGTTTTACTTATCGGTAATCCTGGAGAGATACCGGATAAAGTAGGAACGATAAAAACCATAAATAATTTGGATGGTTCTCCTGCTATCAAAATTGTGGGAACATAGATTTATGAAAATTCCGTTTTCTTCGCTTTTTAAAAAAGAGTATATAATTTTGTATTTAATAATTTTTATAGGAGCCTTTTTAAGGCTTCAGGGGACATTTACTAATTCTTTTGCGTTTACATACGATGTTGGCAGAGACATGCTTGAGTTATCAAACATTGTCTATCTTCATAAAATTCCTCTTATAGGGGCAACAACCGGACTTCCCGGCGTTTTTTATGGCCCCTGGTGGTATTACATGCTTTCCCCATTTTTTATTTTGTTTTCGGGGGATCCTCAGGGAATAGCTTTTGTTATGGGTTTAATAGGAATACTAACTATAGTTTTAGGTTATTTGTTAGGTAAAAAAATAGCCGGAAATTTTTTAGGATTAACCTTTGCCTTGTTGATTGGTGTATCTGGCAACTTAATATCATTATCCTCACAAATATGGAATCCTAACATTGCACCTGCTTTTGTTATTTTGGTATTTCTTGTTTTATATAATATTTATACTGAAGATGTAAAATATAAATTCAAATACTATTTTTTATTAGGCATCCTACTTTTCTTAAATATTGATTTAGAAATAGTTTTTGGACTCTTATTTTTACTAGGAACAATTTTGTCTATTTTAATAATTGTTAACAAAAGATTAAGCCTCAAATATATTGCTTCTTTTGCCTTAGGTGGGTTAATAATACTTTCTCCAAGAATATTTTTTGAATTTCGACACCAGTTTTTAATGACGAAATCACTTATAAAATATGCTTCTTCGTCAACTTCTTCTCACGCATCTAATTTTTTGAATACGATAATTGAAAAAGCGTTAATACTTTTTGATCAATTCAATTCAACACTTGCTCTTAACAATAAATTTTTAGGAGTAGTAATGTTAATAGTAATTGTCATTTTACTGGCACTTTTTTATAAAACTACTAAAAATAGTGTTAAAAATATTTTGAAAACCTCGATAGTCATATTTTTAGTTTTCTTAACAGGAACGGTGTTTTTTAGCCACGACATTTGGCCTCATTACTTAGTAGGTGTCCCAATTTTATACATTATTATTTTTGGAATTTGTTTGTATTTACTTAGTGAGAAGTTGCTGGGTAAAAAAATAGCGCTACTTGTTTTAATGATCGTTGGAGTTATAAATTTTAATCCTGTTTCTGTTTTACAGAATATGACAAAGCCAATTTGGGAAGGAGACGCCTCCGTCTACAGAAACCAACTTGAAGTCGTTGATTATATTTATAAAAATGCAAATGGAAGAAGTTTTAAGTATGTTGTTTATACACCTCCAATTTATGATTATACGTACCAATATCTTTTCAAGTGGTACGGGTTTAAAAAATACCATTATCTTCCCTCAAATCAGGCAAATTTGGCTTATTTTATTTTAGAACCTGACATGCAATATTCTTTTCGTCTTTCAAATTGGTTAAAAAACCGTGAAAAAGACGGAACGATATTAAATTCTCAAACGGTAAAAGGGGGAATTATTGTTCAGACAAGAAAAACGCAGTAGTTTATGGAAAAAATAAAAAAATATTGGAAATTTATATCTAAAAATAGATATTTAATTATTGTTTTTATTATTTTTTTGTTTGAAGTATTTCTCCGTTTTTATCAAATGGATTTGAAAAATCCCTTTGGATACGACCAAGTTGACAATGCATGGGCAGCAAAAAATATAATAATAAACCATGCATATCCCTTAGTTGGGATGGTAGCAAAAGCAAATAGTGGAATTTATATTGGCCCCTTATATTATTATTTCGTTTCAATATTTTATTGGATTTTTAATTTAAATCCGATTGCATCATGGTATATTGCGGGATTTACAAGTTTGCTTTCTTTCCTAGTAATTTTTTATCTTACAAAGAAATTATTTTCAGTTGAAACTGCAATTTTTGCAATTATATTAAACACATTTAATTTTTCTGCCATTTTTTACTTTGATAGGGTTCAGTGGCCGGTTCAACTCTTGCCCTTAATATCGCTTATTATTTTTTATTTATTATACAAAGTTATTACTGGAGATATAAAAAAAATATTTTTCTTAGCAATTGCGGTTGGAATTGCATTTAATATCCATTTCACAGCAATATTTTTTCCTATAATAATCTTATTATCCCTGCCGCTTTTTCCAAGAAACAAACAAACATTAAAATATATGCTACTTTCCCTTGTGCTTTTTATAATTTTTATTATTCCTAATATAGCTTATTTACTTATCAATAAGGCAGCTAGCGCAAACGCAATTTATATATCAACTTTTTATCACGGTTTTCATTTAACAAGAATGTTTCAAATTACCAAAGATGCAATAATCCAGTTTGACCCATACCTTGTGTTAGACAAAATTAAGCAGTTAAAAATATTGATATTGCCGTTTTTCTTTTTCGTATATCTTTTTAAATCGTTCACGGCAGAGAAAAAAAGGTTTTCTTATTTAGTTTTATTGTATTTTATAGTGCCCTGGATTATTTTTACGACGTATAGCGGGGAAATTAGCGACTATTACTTTGGAATTAATCGGTATATTGCCTTATTAATACTCTCTTTTCTTATTTATAGAGTTTGGAAGATAAAGTTTGTTTTTGTTAAAATTCTAGTACTGGCATTAATCTGTTTATATGGTTTTGTCAATCTTAGTAATTTTTTACCCTACAAAGACGAGGGGAATTTAATAAACAAAGAACAGATTGTCAAAAAGGCGTTAAATGAGAAACGAGAAATTGGATATGCTCAAGGAGTTCCGGAGTCATATGTATATTACTATTATTATCTGAAGCTAAAAGGCGTCGATCCTTATGCTAATAAAAAATAAGATTTTAATTATTGTTTTGATAGTTTTGTCGGTTATTCCGATTTTGTCTTTGCTTCATCCCGGTTTTCCCGTTACTCATGATGGTCAGGATCACGTTGCTAGAATTGCCAATTTTTATCAAAATCTTGTCCAGGGAAATTTAATTCCAAGATGGGCTCCTAATCTTAATTGGGGATACGGGCATCCAATCTTAGAATTTTTATATCCCTTGCCTTCCTATATCGCGTCTGGTTTTCATTTATTGGGTTTTTCGTTAATGGATTCCACAAAAATCGTGTTTATTCTCGGAATGGTTCTTTCGACACTTTTTATGTACTTGTGGCTTTCTCAATTCTTTTCAAAGTACGCAGCACTTTTTGGTGCTGTTTTATATACCTACGCCCCGTATAGATTTATAGAGACTTATGTAAGAGGGGATATAGGAGAAAATTTAGGGTTTGCCTTTATTCCTCTTGTACTTTTCTTTATCTATAAACTTTATAAACAAAGAAATTATAAATATGTCTTTGGAGGTTCATTTTCTTTGGCATTTTTAATTCTGGCTCATAATGCAATGGCATTAATGTTTGTATCGTTTATCTTTTTATACTGTGCATATTTAGTTTATCTTTCTAAACATAAAAGGTCTTTGATCATTAACCTGTCTTTATTAATTATTTTTGGCTTTGCTTTATCCGCTTTTTTCTGGCTGCCTGCTCTTTTAGAGGGTAAATATACATTAAGAAATATAGTTACAAAAGGGGGTTATTTAACAAAATTTGTTTCTTTCCCATCCTTAATTTACGGTCCATGGAATTTTGGCCAAGCAGGACAATTCAGCGTGCAATTCGGCATATTATCATGGGTATCTTTAATACTGTCTCCATTTACAATTTTTCATTT
>JAKAEH010000064.1 GCA_021825955.1 bacterium
TATGCTAATTCACCTGCGATTAACGATCTTAAACCTTTTCTGTCGTGTGTTTTGCCAAATGAATCATTTAAAGCTTCGCTTGCCTCTTTATGCGTTCTCATTGTTGCTTCTCCCGTGCTTTCTTGCCTAAAACGAATTGGTTTTGGTCCGGGAAATACCGCTACTATTCTTCCTTCTTCTGTATTTCCGGCATCATAATTTATTTTATGGAAAGGTTTTGGATCTTTTGATGTACGACCAATTAAATGTTCAACTTCTGCTTGACTGGCATCTGAAGCATTTAAAGCAGATGCTAATGCTGGTTCAATTACATCTCTAATTTTTTGTTCGTCCCCGCCAAAAATTAATTCTTCAAATTCCGACATCGTTCTATCTCCAGATAATGCTTCACGCCTAACTTTCTCAGATCTACTATGCCATTCCAATTCTTTTTGACCTTCTGCATGAATTCTTATTCTATATTTGCCATATGCCAAACCCAATCCTAATGCCGAGGCAATTCTTTTTGCAGGGGTTTGAGTAAATGGGTTATCAGTACGAAGACCAAGCTTTTTATCTAATTTTTCTGAAAGTATCGGGGCACTAACGTCAGCTTTGTTTAAAGGAAAACCGTAATTTTGCTCAGCACTCATTAAGCAAACTATAAATCCAGATTTAGTATTTGTCAATAATAATATTCAAAGGGTTATATCTTATGAGAAGAATATATATGAAGTTTTTTAACAAAGCGATGCATATGTGGATCAAGGGTTGAGATATCAGTACGTAATACTTCTTCAATTGTTAACCACTTATATCCATTAAATTCACTTGAGTCATATCGTAATTTTTTTGTCGAATCACCCCTGAGGAGATACCAAAGACTTACATCCATATGGCCTGCGTTTATATTAACAGTCTTCGTTACTGTTAAAAAAAAGGGAGTGTTTTGAATATATTCCGCTGGGATAAACAACTCCTCTAAAATCTCACGCTCAACTGTGGTATTAGGATTTTCATCCTTCTCAACATGTCCACCAGGAGGCAACCACAACCCAGCTTTTATATGATTTACCAAAAGTAGTTTTCTTGCCTTTTCATCAAACAAAACAAAAT
This sequence comes from bacterium, assembly GCA_021825955.1. The sequence goes on from JAKAEH010000064.1 coordinate 1,096, forward strand.
AAGATACTAAATGCTTTGGGGGAACATCTGGTTTTTGAATTCGAAACAGTTGAGCACCGCTATCAATCCATTGAATAACATCGCTTATATGTTTTGTTTCTAGTTGATCAATAGGATGAATTGCGGTAACAAGGTTTTTAATAATATCTCTCATGGACAAAGTATAACAAAAATCTTTACCAGGGATTGCTCCCCTCAGATTATACTTTCACTATCGATCAAGTACTAGCTTCTGATAAAGCGTCGCAAAGGTTTATACTTTGCTTCAATAAAATTAGGCAATATATAATGGGTAGAAATGATAAATTCGTGGGAACAAAGTATTAAGATTATAACTCCTCGACTTGCGTAACGAGAGCATATTTATCTCTAATTCCAGCCAATCCTCTTTTACTAATGCCTCTCAATTGCAAAATCTGATCATCTGGTAGTCTAGACAAATCCTCTAATCTATTAATGATTCGTTTTCGATATGCTGTTTTTAAAGCTGCTCTTGTTGTACGAGCCAGGCCATCAAACGCCCCTAACTGTACATAAAAATCATTAGGAGATAATCTTTCAAATTCTTGCTTAGCAGTACCGCTCATCTCGTCTTCAGGATAATCAATAAGACCTTCTGATTTTGATTTTACAAATTGCTCACGAAAATGCAAAGCCTTATCTAATTGGTCAAAATTTCCTTCAGCAAGCGCTCTTTGCATGTTTGCTAAAATTTGTCTTTCGATTGCCATAATTAACGTATTATAAGTCTTTTTAGTTAAATTGCAAGATTAATATAAAATATTAATCTAGGGATTGCACCCCTCAGATTATACTTTCACTATTTTTCAAATACTATTACTTCTGAAGAATGTATCGATTTTCGGCATTCGAGGGTAGACGATAGCAGCACCTAGTTTATTTTGGTTTAACTGGCATAACTATACCGCAGGATCTTGTCAGGGGTTCTTTATACTTTCTACTTCCTATCCCAACTGATAATTTTCCATCTGCTACTTGTCTAAAAGTTGCCATTTCATCGCGACCTATATATGTACCTAATCCTGCTACGTCTAACATAGGACTAATAACTTTACCTGTGTTGCCTGAAGGCTGATCCATTAATTTTCTCTTCGCGTTTCTTAGTCTTTCAAGCGGATTTCCCGGCTCTCGGTCAACAAAAAGTGGTTTACCTGTATCTTTATAATAAACGTATGCAAGTTCTGCATAAGTTGATATGTCTCCAATTACAGTTTGAGCATCAGAAATACCATGCTGATTTAAAAATAAAGATGAATGACCATCATACAAATCATGAAAATTTATTGCAACTTCATATGGGGATCCTGTTATTGTCGTTGGAAGATCTCCGTCTTCTTGTCTTTTTTGCACAATAGAATGATTAAGGCGTTCTGAGTCTGGAGCATCAATTCTTAAAGTCATACCCTTTTGGATATCTTCTAAAGAATCTATTAATCCCTCTACCCATGGAAAACCTAAGTCACGTAATTGCTCTAAAGAATATCCTTGTAGATTGATTATCGAATAACCATTGGATTTTAAGACACTTTTTGTTTCATCTGAAAATCTTGGATTATCATGTTTTTCTTCAGTTTTTTGCATCGATTCTCCAGCTTTTGCTTGCACATTGTCAGAAGACTCTTGTTCATACGCTTTTTTTAGTCCAAGTTCCATAGCAGATTTAAGAGGTGTTCCTTGTGGTTGTTCTGAATGTGCTCCGTCTAACATACTATAAGTAAACATTAAAAAATGTAGTTTGTCAAATAAATTATACTATTTTCAAAGGTAAATTTGATTTTTTAGAATCAGTAGGGGTTGCACCCCTCAGATTACAAGGGTCAAGATGAACTCCTTTCAGTCGCCCTTGTAATCTTCACCCCACTTACCGTTTCACTTCTATTAGGTAGCAGGCAGGCTGCTACCTAAATATTAATTATTTATGAAAGGAGGTGAAATATGAAACTAATAACTAAAGACTTACTAAATAAATTACCAGCGTTTTATTCACAGGAAAAGGAGAAAGACCCAATATTAATGTGTAAGTATTATATGCCGCTTAATAGATGGGTTTGGTATCCAATAGAGTTTGATGGGGTAGATACTTTTTTCGGATATGTAGTTGGTGATAATCCAGAGCTTGGATATTTTTCATTATCTGAGCTTGAAAGTGTTGAAGGGTCCTATGGGTTAAGAGTTGAAAGAGATAGATATTTTGAGCCCACCAGACTCTCTAGCATTAAGGAGAAATACGAATCCAGTGAAATACTTGATACAATAAATCTACGGAAGTCAGCTTGAAGTAGCTGGATTGCGAGAAACCTAAAAGGATCGGGAAACCGGTCCTTTTTTATCAATCTACTTTCTGCCAGAGACGTTTTGGATCTTTGGTTTTAATGGCGTCTTTTGTTTCAATAAATAAGTGGATATCTACAGTAATGGCTTTTTGTAAAACTTTTTGACACTCCTTAAAAACTTCGTATTTAAAACTCTCTGTCGGCAAGACAAAAAGTAGTACAGGAAAATTACTATCTTGTGTATTTTCCTGCCAGGTATTCTCATCATAATATTTAATGTAGTCTTTTAATTTTTGTACAGGTAACCATTTTGGATCGGAAGCATTAAAGATATGCAACCAAAATCTTCTTACCTTATTTTTCTTTTGTAATGCGATATACGCATCAAACTTTGTTTTCGGAAAGTATTCATATTTTGTCAGATTTGCCTCTGTAAAAAATTTTAATTCTTCATCAGGATCTTTTTGAGATCTTAAGAAAAGAAACATATCAACAATATCGGAACAATGATTTTTAAAAACAGTGCTTCTGCCTTTTTCTTTATAGACTCTTTCCAAAAAATCAATGTCAAAACCCTTCTGACCTTTCAAGAATCTTCTACCTAAAGGTGTTAAAAAATATTTAGCGGAGTTTCTATTCTCATTAATATCATTTCGTTTGTAATCCGTATCAATATATCCTTTTATTCTTAAATCTTTTAGCCACTTTTTTACTAATTTTGAATATTTATGATTGAATATTTTTTGGAATTGGTTAGTGTTGATGAATCGGAATTTGTAGATATCTTTTATTATTATAATTTGGCTCTTTGTTTTTTTAGGTAGTATGTTTTGCAGTGGTTTAGGTTTTTGTTTTATTGCTGTTTGTTTCATTGTGTATGCCTCCCCTTATATTTATATAAGTATAGATAGGAAGGACTTTTTAATATTTTAGCCTCATTTTTATTCATTTTTTAGACCCTACGCGTGGGGTTCAATTTTAGGCAGTTTCATACTCCGGAATTCTTGGCATAGCGCTTTGTGTAGTAGCTGCTTCCTCTATTTTTTCTCCTTGTTTTATATGACCGTTACTTGTTTTTGAAACAATTGGTTTTACATATTTTATTGCGCAGTTTTTTCGTGAGCTTTCAATTAATTTTTCAATTAATTTAACGTCTTTTTTAAGTGGCATATAAATTGTAGTTCCTGAATATGGCTCTTCTGATTCCGTTCCCGAGACTTTAATATAAAAGTTATATTTCGGAAGATTAGAGATATCGCCTTTGGTAATATATGGCGCAAACTGGTTTAACATTAATTCTTCGTCTATATAATTAGCAGATCTAAAACAAACAACAGTTGTGACGTTAGCTAATATTATATTAACAATATTTTTATCATCCTGCTGAGAAGTTGACTGTTCGGCAATGGTAACTCTTAACTTATATTTCCTGCCCTCACTTAACATTTTCGTAAATGAATGAGTAGCGAAGTTTTGGAATTCATCAACATAAAGATAAAACGGTTTTCTTTTTCTCTCCACCATGCTTGCTCTTTTTAATGCTGCTTGTTGAATTTTAGTCATTACAGTTGTTCCTAAAAGTCTTGAGGTGTCTTCTCCTAATTTTCCTTGGGACAAATTACAAATAATTATCTTTCCTTCATTCATTAATTTGTCAAAATTTATTGTAGATTTATTCTGCTCCAAGATTCTTTTAGCAGTCGGGGAGAATAGGAATCGTCCGATCTTTGCCGTTACCCCGCCTACCATTTTAACTATTTGATATTCTCCTGCCCTTCCGAATTCATATTTCCAAAAGTTTTTTAAGTTTTCATCAGTTAATTTACCAAGAACCTGTTTTTGAAACTGAGGATTATTCAATAAATCATAAACAGTAAAGATAGTTCTATTAGGAACAGTAAAGGCTGTATAGATAGCATTTCTTAAGATATATTCAATCCTATGAGCATTAATGTTTTCCTCTTTGGAGAATACTTTTCGAAATAACGATATGACCCCTTCACAAACTACTTCTTTTTCCAATTCCGCTTCGTCCTCATCAAGACCTTCACTTAATTCCAGTATGTTAATTCCAATTGGATACTTTAAATCAATCGGATTTATGTATACAAGATCATTTAATCTGCCTTCAGGAATAATTGAAATAAGATCTTCAGCGGCGTCTCCATGAGGATCAAGAAAAGTCATACCCCTTCCTTGTTCAATGTCATGTTTTGCCATTGCAAACATCATGGTAGTTTTTCCCGATCCGGTTCTTCCGATAATATACATATGAGTTTCTCGTTCTCCTTCAGTTAAACCAATTTCCGTAGTTGATCCCCCATAAGTATTTTTGCCAAAGACAACATCATATTTATGACCTTTCTTTAAAGACAACGGAGCAGGAAGTTCTTTACTGTGTGTTTTAACTAAATCTTCAGTAGAAACAGTATTAGTAAACGGGAAATGGAAAAGAGAAGAAATTTCAGCAACCGAAAAGTATGACTTATTTAAAAGAGTCAGTCTTTTACTAAATGTAAAAAACAATAGCCTATCAGTTAGTCCGAAATGTTTTCGGGTTATTATCGACTGATATTCAGATGAAGAAAAACTGCTAAAAGAAGAACTGATTGAGTTTACTCTTTCATCAATTTTTTCCTCGCGATCCGATATTAACAAAAGTCTTATTAAAGTTTCAAAAAGAGGTTGTGCGACTTTTTCAT
>JAKAEH010000065.1 GCA_021825955.1 bacterium
CGTTAAAATTTAGCCGAAGTCCCTCGAAATCGCTCCATGAGTCGTATTTGAATAGAATTGAAAAGACGAATGGTAAGATTAGTGGGACGAGGAGAAAAAGGCAGTCTCCAAAGAGGTAATCCTCAAATCATTTTTCGTTCAATTATTTCTTTAGCCCACGGCGAAAGAAACTCGTAGATTCTTCCTTTTTTATTCATTAATTCTTCCTTTGTCGCAAGAGAAAAACCATAAGCAAAATCAAGGCTTGGTGTAGGTAATTTTTTTATCTTTGTAATCAAAACGTCGCAGTATTCGTGTTCGGTATAAATGCTTTTCGGATCCTTTGATTTGTAGTAAACAAACCCTAAATTCTTTATTTTCCCCGTTAAATCATTTTCAGTCAGATTCCACTCTCTTTTTAAAGAAATAATGACTGCTTCTTCTAAGTTTTCAAATTTTTCGTTTTGTAACAATTGGTGAGAGGCGGAACTTAAATCCAAAACCGCATCAAATGCAGGGTGTTTTCTGTGCTGAAGGAGAAAGTAGTTTTTATAAACGAGTATTATCGCAAATCCCCTGTGCATAATTCCTTTTTTGTGAGCATCCCATTTTTCAATAAAACCCAAATGTTTTCCTTGTTTGTCGACCTTTTCTATAAATTGTTTTTGTGCATAATAATCGCTCATAGTAATTTGCCTTTCTATATCAAAATGTATTATAATGCAAAGACGAATAAAAGTATAATCGCTAGTTTAAATATGACTTTAAAATCTATTTCTTGGCCTTATCTATCTACTCGATAAATCCCATTTATTATGAAAAACATTATTTTAATTAAGTTGGGCGGTTCCATTATTACGGATAAAAAAATAGCTTATACGGCAAAAATAAGCGTAATAAAGCGTCTTGCCAAAGAACTTAAAACTATTAATAAAAATATCATATTGGCTCATGGCAGCGGCAGCTTCGGACATACTTCTGCGGCAAAATATGGAGGCAAAAAGGGATATTTAAGTAAAGAAGGAATTGCAAAAGTCGCAAAGGATGCGATGGAGATAAATAGAATTGTTATGGATATTTTAGTGGAAGAAGGACTTCCGGCTGTTTCTTTCAGGCCAATGAGTATGATTTTAACCAATAAAGGACAAATAGCTAATAGTTTCTTTGAACCCATAGAGGTCGCGTTTAAGCAGGGTTTAATTCCGGTTGTTTATGGAGATGTAATATGGGATAAAAAATGGAGAAGTACAATCTTATCGGGAGAAACAATCCTAAACGCAATCGGAGCTTATTTTAAAAACAAAGGTTTTAATATCGATAAAATAATTCAAGTGGGAGAAACTAATGGTGTGTATGATGGCAAAAAAAATACAATTCCTGTTATTACAAACAAAACATGGTCAAATTTTAAAAAATTTGTTTTCGGATTAAAAGTAAAAGATGTTACAGGTGGAATGCAGCACAAAGTTGAAGATGCATTAAAAATGGCAGATTTAGGTATTAAGACATTGATAATAAACGGTACGATAAAAAATGAGCTATCAAATGCCCTACTGGGCAAAAAAGTTGAAGGGACTTTAATTAAATAATATGGCAATGGAACGATTGGGACCAATTACCGGCTCAGACATAACACCTGCTATTCTTGCTCCCAAAGAGGGAGAAGTAAGGCATAGTATAGGCGTAGTGCTTTTAATCGCGGGATTAGATCCAAAAAGGAACGGAGACAATACTTCTGATCCTTTAATATGGACAATAGTTGAACTTAAAAATAAACAAGAAACTTCAAAAATAGCAGGGCAAATTTCTGTGCCTTCTGAAACACGAAAACATGAAGAAAGTAGAGAAGATAATGTACTAGGAGCTCTCGCAGAATTTTGTGATGATACGGCATTTTCTTCATACGTTGCCAGGCATCTTGTTCAAATGGATGGTCAATACTACAGAGAGAAAGGAATTCTTGTTGGAGGAAAACCTGTTGATGTGGTAGTATTAATTTATGATGGAGCAATTGACTTCCCTTTTAAACCTGTCGCCTCGGATGAGGTAAGTCCTAATGGATGGGTAAAAAAAAGTGAACTTCAAGCAAGCGACAATTTAAGGAGTAGTCTCAGGCAGGCACTTGAATTAAACAGCGGAGAGGGTTTAATAAAAAGTGCCTTAGAAAGTTATTATGCTAATCCAGATGCACGAAAACCAGTTATTTCGGAAGAAGTGACTTCTATAGAAGAATTTAGTGTGCGAAGAGAAGTTGGGGATGATGTAAAAATATTGCCGTTTGGATATCGCAGAGTTGAAGAAAAATTACCCGAAGCACGTGTACACATTGTTAGCGCAATTAATTCCTTAATTGAGCTTCAAAGGCTTTCTACAGAAGCTGGAAGGGCAAGGGATTTTCGAAGAGAAGACGAGATTGTTTCCGAACTAGAAAGAGTTCTTCGCACAATGGATTCAGTCGACTGTGCGGTTGGCATTGATGAGCTAGATGGTTTAGGGATAAGGAAAACCAATGGAGGTCCCAGAGCATGGTATATCGGTTGGAAAAACAGGGAACGAAGAAAATATGATTGGCTTTATGGTCCCAATGATGATGCGCTACAGAATGTAATGGAAACTAGAGTTCAAGGTCGTTCGTTAACTGGCTTAAGAAGAGGAGATAGGTTAGGCTATTCAACAGAGCTTGGCAGAGATTGGTATTTAGTGTTTGGAGCAAAATCTGAAAATGGGGAAAGGGGAATTTATTATGCACCGGTTGACGGAATCAGAGATATAAAACTAAAGCCTTATGATGCATACGGAATGTAATTTATCTTTCTCCCGCGCGAAACAATTTAGATAAGATTAATTTTTTCTGCTTTTAATAGTGTCTATAAATTTATAAAATTCTTCTTTGCAACTGTTGCTAAATTTTGATTTTTCAATTATTTTCTTAGCATGTTTCAAATGTTCATCAATTTTATCAATGGTTTCTTTTCTCGTTCTGGTATTTTCGGAATCTAGTAAATCGTCTTGCAGTTGAAAAGCCAAACCGAGATTTAACCCTAAATCTTCACAAAATTTTTCGGTTTCCCAATCAATCCTTACTAAAGAAGCTCCGATTTGCAGGGGTCTGATAAAAGTATAGCTTGCAGTTTTAAGTTTATCTTTTTTATTAATTAATTCTTTTGGAATATCTTTTCTTGAAGGAATGTCGATGTCAATAATCTGTCCTAAAACTACATCATCAGCCATTTTATTAAAAAATAGTTTTGCGCTTTTTAGCTTATTTTCATCAAAATTAACTTCATCGAAAACAGAAAAAGCCCAGCAAAGCAAGATGTCGCCCAAAAGGATAGCTTGGGAATTGCCAATATGGTTTAAGTCTCCGTTCCTTCCTTCTTTTTGAAGCTTTTCCTTTACATATTCATGAATAGTCTGTACGCCGTGCCTTATAGAGTCCTTGTCCATTATGTCGTCATGAATTAATGCGAAGTTATGGAATAATTCAAGCGAAATGAAAAGCTCTAAAGCTTTTTCTATTTCTTTTCCGCCCAAAGCCTTATACATTAGATATGCAATGAAAGGTCTTATGCGTTTTCCTCCGCCCTCAATTAATTTTTGAGAATATGCAACAATGTCCAGAATAAAAGGATCGTTAATATTTTCAGAAAAGGCGTTAATTTTTTTATCTAAATATTGCTTGAGAAGAGGGTCAAAGATTTTTTTAAATTCTTTTAAATCGTTCATAGGTTATAAAATAGGCTTTCCATATTTTATCAGATTATCTTTCTTTTCTCTTCGCCAACCTTTAATTTGATTTTCTCTTTTTCTTGCTTGAATAAGCTCATTAAAAGTTTCTTTATATACTAATTCAAACGTTTTATTTCTTTTAGTAAATTCCGCTCCGTCTCCTGATTTATGTCTTTTAATCCTTGAAGTAAAATCTTGAGTAACACCTACATATAAATGATTTTTTGAACTTTTGAGAATATAAAGAGTGAACATTTAATTCAAGCACTTCGGCAAGCTCAGTGCCCTTCGATTCATTTCGCTTTATCGAATCCAGAGTCGAAGACCCTGAGTGAGCGAAGCGAATCGAAGGGTCGGGGTGCGGAGAATCGAACTCCAACCGCACGGCCCCCAGCCGCGCATTCTGCCACTAAACTACACCCCGAATTTGATATCTTGTATTTTAACATAAAATTGCTAGTCCTTCGACTCATACTCAGGATTACGCAACTTTTAAATTTATGTACTTGCAATAGTTAGAAAAGTTGCTAAAATGGCTTTATGGTGAAAGCGGCAGGAAAATCTCAATCTGGTAAAACCTCAAACGAACCCTCTGAAGGCGCTCATAAACTCGAAGCGGTAAAGCTGGCGATGGAGCAAATCGAAAAACAATACGGCAGAGGTTCGATTATGCGTTTCGGAGAAGCAGGTAATAAGTTGGATATCTCCGTTATCTCCACGGGCTGTTTGCCCTTGGATCTGGCACTTGGAGTAGGCGGAGTGCCAAGGGGAAGAATTGTTGAAATCTATGGTCCGGAGGCTTCGGGAAAAACAACAGTTTCTTTATCAATTATTGCCCAAGCGCAAAAACACGGAGGGGTTGCGGCATTTATCGACGCCGAACACGCCCTTGATCCTTTATGGGCAGAACGAATCGGAGTAAAACTTGACGAACTTTTAATATCGCAGCCCGACACCGGTGAGCAGGCTTTGGAAATCGCCGAAAGCTTAATCAGAAGCGGAGGGATAGACGTTTTAATTATAGATTCCGTTGCCGCACTAGTTCCAAGAGCCGAAATAGAAGGAGAAATGGGAGATTCAATGATGGGTCTTCAGGCAAGGCTTATGTCGCAAGCTCTTCGGAAATTAACCGGAGTTATATCTAAATCTAAAACAGTTGTAATATTTACCAATCAATTAAGACAAAAAATCGGCATAATGTTTGGAAATCCGGAAACCACAACCGGAGGATTAGCTCTTAAGTTTTATTCATCCGTTAGAATGGACGTCAGAAAAATAGAAACGCTCAAGGACGGAGATAAGGCTATCGGATCAAGACACAGAGTTAAGATTGTTAAGAATAAAGTATCTTCTCCTTTTAGGATTGCAGAATTTGATGTAATGTCAGACACCGGAATTTCCAGAGAAGGCGGAATTATGGATGTTGGGGTCGAAATGGGAATTGTGCAAAAGTCAGGAGCATTTTTTAGATATGGTGATTTAATGCTTGGACAAGGAAAACAGGCGGCAATAATTTTCTTGAGAGAAAAACCCGATACTGCTAAGAAAATCGTCGACGAAATATTAAAAAAAAGTAAAACAAGCGGTACCCCCGTTGAAGTAGGAGTTGAGAATGAAGAAAAAGAACCAGATATACAGTGATGATTTCGGAGTAAACCTCAATAGAGCTTTACGTTTCCTATCTTTCCGCCCCAGAAGCGAAAAAGAAATACGAGACTATTTTAAAAAAAAACAAGTTGATCCGCTTGTCTCGCAAAAAATAATAGATAAGCTTAGAGAGAGCAAATTTTTAAATGATATGGAGTTTGCGAGATGGTGGGTAGAGCAAAGAACATTAATTAAACCAAGGGCTTGGAGAATAATAAAAATAGAACTTAAGCAAAAAGGAATTTCGAGTGAAATAATAGAAGAATTAAATATAAATTCAGAATCGGAAGAAATAAATGATTTGACTATGGCAATTAAATTAGCTCAAAGGCGTTTACCAAGATACAAAAGTTTATCCAGACAGGAAATTTATCAAAAAATGGGCCGATTTTTAATATCCAAGGGGTTTGATTACGACACAATAAAAAGAAGCATTGACCGGATTTTAAAGTCATAGGTAATTAAATACTAAATCTCCATTCAATTTGATACAATGAGCTTGTATTGATATTATGGAGAACGTGAGTCCAGAAAACCAATTGCTCAAAGGAAAATATGATCTTCATAAACAACCCGAAGTAGACGTCGCCGCTAGGCGTACTTTTGCCCATACTGGCGAAAAAGTTCTCCAGGACCCAATGGCTCGTATTCAAAATTATCTTAATCGTTTCCATGAAA
>JAKAEH010000066.1 GCA_021825955.1 bacterium
AAAAACTCTTCAGAGAGAACTTGGGGCTTTTATAATAGGAGTACGAATGCCTCTTGAAAAAAGATGGGATTTAATTAGGGAAAGAGCAAGGACAGGAGATCCTAAAACGCATTCTGAGTTTTTAAAACTGATTGAGTCGGAGGAAGGGGGCAAGGGAGCCGATACAAATATTCAGGTTGGCTTTGCACTTGATGGATGCGATGTTATTATTGAGAATAATAGTTCAATTGAGGATCTTGATGGAAAGGTTATAAAAATTCTTAATGCACGAAAGCTTATTCTTTCTTAAACAGTTTTGAAAAAGGGTGGTAGTGTATTCGTTCTTCCGCAATAAAAATTCCGAAGAAAACCAAAAAAGAACCGAGTATATAAAGGCTTGTTATTTTTTCGGAGAGAAGGGGAATGGCAACTATAATAGTTGCGATGGGATCTACATAAGAAAAAATTCCGATTTCGGATGCTTTTATATATTTAACTCCGTAATAAAGAAAATAATAGCCTATTATCGAGGAAAGAGTGGTTGCGTAAAAAATTCCCGTTAATGCTTGTACATTATACTTTGCAAAATTTAGGAGGTTAGGATCGAAAAGATAGGCTGGTACAATAAAAGGAATACTTCCTATTACAAAACTCCAGAAAACAATAGTGATTGGATTATTGTTGTACATAATCTTTTTAAGAACCACAGCTTGCGCAACTCCACAGAGCATTGAAAGAAGAAGAAGGATATTCCCTAAGACAAGATTTGCCTGTTGAGTGTCGGGCGCAAAGGGTCTGAGGATAACTATTATAACCCCGAAAAGACTGACAAGAGTACCTATGAGAACTTTTGGTTTTACGACATCTTTAAGGAAAAAGGCGGATGCAATTATTAAGACTATTGGTCCCGATGAAAGTATAATTGGAGCGTTTATGCTGGGAGAATATTTCAAACCGAAAAAAAGAAGAGTTATCTGAATAGTAATGGAAATAATAGAAATAAGTACCAATAGGGGAATGTCCTTTTTATAAACCTTAAGGCTTTTGTAAGTAAAAGGGAAAATTATAATGGCTGCCAGAAAAAATCTCAGGAAGGCAAAAGTAAAAGGATTTAGAACTTCTAAGGCCCATTTATAAATGGGGAAAGCGGCCCCCCAAATAATATTTGCAATAATCAAAAAAAGGACAGATTTTTTTTGCTTATTCATTTAAGGTTATTTTAAAGTTTTTAAGATTTCTTCAAGAGGAAGAGTTTTTTGAGTACTCGAGCGCATGTCTTTAAGTATCAATTCGTCTTTATTAACAAGAACTACGTAAGTAATACTTTTTTTATCAGCGTATTTTAGTTGTTTTTCAAGATTCGCATCTTCCAGATAATACTCTGCGTTTATATTATTATCTCTTAGACTAGTTACTATCTCCAATGCTTTTTCCTGCAAATCCGGATTGGAAAAAGCTACGAAGACAGTATTTTTGTTAAGGTCGCTTGGGAAAAGGCTCATCTCTTCCATTGCTTCCATAAGACGGTCGAAACCAAAAGCGAATCCTACCGCAGGAATGTCGCGTCCGGCAAACATTCCGATAAGATTATCGTATCTTCCTCCACCCGCAATAGAACCAGTTGTGTAGCCATTTACTTCAATTTCAAAAATCATACCCGTATAATAATTGAGACCCCGAGCAAGTTCCGCGGAGTATTTAATCTTATCTTTTAGTTTTTTGTCCATACGGGAGGCTGCAGAGATTATCTCGTTTAATCTTGAAGTCGCAGGTTTATTTTGTACTTCCGAGAGTAGATTTTCATCCAATTTATTTTCCCTCAATAATTTTTGTACTTCACTTGGGCCAATCTTGCTGAGTTTATCTATGATAGTGATTGCTTTGGGATCAATGCCGGAAAAATTATTTCGGTCGTTTATTCTTATTGTAAAATCTGTAAAGCCCAATTTTTCCAATGATTTTGCTGCTGCAACTATTACTTCCGCATCGGCTAGGGGAGAGTAGGAGCCAACAGTGTCTATATCTACCTGTAGGAATTCTCTGTAGCGGCCTTTTTGTGTATTTTCCGCACGCCATACGTTTTGCATCTGATACCTTTTAAAAGGCATTGGTAGCTCATTTTGATATTGGGCGATTACTCTTGCAAGGGGAACGGTCTGATCATAGCGGAGTGCAACCTTTCGCTTGCCTAAGTCTTCAAATTTATACATCAATTTGTCTCCTTCGTCCCCGTATTTTCCCGACAGAATTTCTTCGTATTCAAGACTCGGCGTTTCCAGGGGTTCAAAGCCATACGACTCAAACACCTGTTGCAAGGTGTTTAAAACAAACTGCCTTTTTCTTGAATCTTTTGGCAGAAAATCACGAAAACCTTTAAGAGTCTGTACGATCATTCCTATATGATATCACAATTTTATTTTTTATCTAAGATTTCGGGGTTTATAAAGTAGTGGCCCAACTCGCGGATGACAATTACAAAAATACCAAGAACGGGTACGACAAAAACAGCGCCTAAGGGTCCGGCCACTTTAAATCCGATTATGATTGAAAGGAAAACAACTATTGGGTGCAATTTAAAAGCTCTCCCCATAAGCTTGGGCCCTAAAGCGTTGTACATTAACTGTTGAATTAATAAAAGAATAATAAGTATCAAGACAGCCTCTGTTGGGCTACCCGGATTTGTTATGAGTACGATAAAAACAGGGGGAATAACCGCTAGGAATTGTCCAAGAAGGGGAATGACGGTTAAAATTCCTGCCATAAGAGCAACGGATGCAGCAAAATCAACCGAAAAAATTCTTAGGACTATCCATGTTGCAATGCCGGCGATGATTCCGAAAATAACCTGAATTTGCAGAAAAGAAGAGAATGTATCGTCAATCACTTTTTGTATAAACTTTAAATTTTTATGCCACGACTTCGGGGCAAACTTATATAGCTCTTCGTTAATTTTTTCTTTATCTAAGATTAAATAAAAAGACAAAACCAGCACTAAAATAATGTCAACAAAAATTGTTGCGAGAGACGGTAGAAGAGGAATAATAGTATCCACAGAGTTAGTAAGAGCGTTATTCCATGTTTGGACAAATTTCGGATAGGAAGAGAGGTAGCGTGGAACAATTTTGGAAAGAGTTTGCATTTGTTCGTTTACGACCGGTATAAAAACAAAAACTATGCCCGTAAAAAGAACTGCAAAAAAGACATAGACTATAAGTGCGGCGATTACCTTTGGTAGCCTGCTGATTCTTTCAACTCCTCTGACGACTGGTTCAAGAACAAAACTTAAAAGCCAGGAAATTACGACAATAGCAATTATGTCTGAAAAGTTGCCCAAGAGTTGCCATAGAATTTGCGCAAGATAAATAGAAACGGCAATTGTTAAAAGAATTGCCAAAAGTCGAAAAGAAGTAAGCTCCTTTTTAAAATCCTCAAGCATAACTATATTATAATTATTTGCTTTTCGGAGCGGGAAATCAACTGGGGATTTTTTCCGTCATAATAGTAAAGGTCTTCTATTCTTATTCCGCCGAAATTCGGAATATAAATTCCCGGCTCAATGGAAAATACCATACCCTTTTTAATTTCTCCGATAGAATTTGGCGATAGGGTGGGTAATTCATGAACCTCTATTCCTATTCCGTGTCCTAATGAATGAGGTATAGAGGAAAAACCTTTAGATACAATATATTCTCGCGCTGTCTTATCTATGTCTCCTGCAATAATTTTATTCTGCGTTCTTATATACTCAACAGCTTTTTGTTGAGCCTCTAAGACAGTATAGTAAATATTTTTTTGCTTCTTTGTAATCCCGCCAAAAAAAACGGTGCGGGTCATGTCCGAACAATAATTATTGAATTTTACGCCAAAATCAAGAAGGACTACAGAATTTTTACTCAGCTTTTTACCTGTTGGTACGTGATGTGGAAAAGATGAGTTTGCTCCGAAAGCAACTATCGGAGAAAAGGAAATAGAAGCTCCTTTGGAAAGAATGAAAATTTCAATCTTTTTAGCTATTTCTTTTTCGGATACATTTTTTTTAAGTTCATCCAAAATATATTTAAAAGTTAAATCGGTAATTTTGCATGCTTTTTTAATCTGCTCAAGTTCGTAGCTACTTTTCACTTCGCGCATTTTCTCAATAAGGTTTTCCGAAGGGAGGATTTTTGCTACGGATTTTATTTTGTTAAGCTCTGAAACCTTTATATCGTTTTGCTCAATTGCAATGTTTTTTACTTTTTCTTTTAACGCTAAATCTTTTATTGTCTGCGTAAGTTTTTTTGACTGTGATATTTGTACCAATTGATATGATTTTATTTTTTTTCTTACTGCCTCGGTATACCTTCCGTCGGTGAAAATATATTTGTTTCTTTTTGTTAAAAAAAGATACGCTTCGCGTTCTTCTTTGGAGAATCCGTCAAAGCCCGTCAGGTAAAAAATGTTTTGTTGCTTTGAGATAAGAAAAGCGTCGGAGCCTGTCGGAAGAGATACGATTTTTCCGTTCATAAAATTAGTGAACAATAGGCATCAGCTTTGTTCCGCTTCCTGTTGAAGGCACAATAGAGGGGGAATTTTGTATGGATAAGCTAATGTCAGGGTTTATCTGAACGTCCGGGAATAGAACAATTCTCGTTGCGAGTATTTTACTTGGGTCCTGTTTATCGGGGAGGCCGATTATTATTAGGGTTTCAGGAGCAACAATTTTTGAAAAACCGGATTTAACCAAATTTTCCGAAGAGTACGAATAGGTTTTGGTTATGCTCTGAACCTCTGCTATAATTTTTTGTCCGGTTTCCTTAACAACTGTCAGTTCGTAATTTGTTTTATCAATACTTCCTACGGCACCATATATTACCTGTGGAGATTGATCAATCAGGTCAACTTTACGAGCCAAAATTCTTCTGGTTTGTTTATTGTATAGCCCTAAAATTCCAAGGTTATCTCCTTTTGTTATGTCTGAAATTCCGAAAGATTTTGATGAGGAAGAATAAAACTTGGTAAGTTCGTCAACGTCTATAAATCTTGTATTCCCGCTAATATCCGTTAGTGTTATTTGCGTGTCAGATACATCGGAGACTTTTCCTACTATCCCTTTTTTCTCAACAAGATTAAGCTGTGCTGTTTTTGAAGCTATTTCATCAAGCAATTGTTGGTTTACAGTCGGCGTTGGAGATGGGGAAGGGGTAACTGCTGCATACACATTAGCACCTGTAAAAATTAGGCAAATAATAATTAAAAGTAAAACAAAAGTTTTTTTCATAATTTAGAAATCTTGAGTTGAATAAGTTATCGTCCTTAGTATGGAAGCATTTCCGCCGTCGGGCGTTACTGCTTCCATACGAATAATATTTTCCCCATCGCCAAGCGTAATGTTTGTTGAAAAAGCACCCTGACCAGTCGGTTGTACCACTTGCTGGTCGGAGTCGGTAATTACCAAAATTATTGCATTGGAATTTGTTTTTCCGGAAATCTGTAAAGTTTTACTACCGACTACGCTCTCGTCAGCGGGCTGGTCAAGAGTTATAAATGTGCTTGGCTTAGGATTAGGAGTAGGAGTAGGAGAAACAGTAAGACTCGTTTTTGATTGCGGAATTGATTTTGTAGATTGATAAAAATAGAAAGTCGCCCCTGCCACTAGAAGACCTATAAGGACCATAATAAACGACAAAATGACTCTTTCTTGCTTCATAGACGCAACCCATAATACGAAAAAAGTCTTATCTTGTCAAGGAAATCATTATATGTTAGGATAATTTGAGCAATATGGATATACAACTTCTTGGAAAAGATTCTCTTAAAATTAAAAGCAAAAAAACTACAGTGGCGGTTGATCCCAGAGAGTCTGTCTCTAAATTTGACGCAGACGCAGTTTTGATTATCGATAAGGAATCAGATGCTACAAGAGTAAATAATTCCCGCATCACAATAAACGGGGCAGGGGAATATGAAGTTGCCGGACTTAAGATTACAGGGATAACAACCGACGGAGATTTAATGTATGTTTTAAATTCCGAGAATGTTGATACTGTTGTTGC
>JAKAEH010000067.1 GCA_021825955.1 bacterium
ACTTAGGCATTGATCTAAACTGCATAGTATCTCCGCCTTTGAAATACACCGAGGGCGTTGAGTTCTGCCGCCAAAAGAAATGCTTTCGCAGAGCAAGGTAATCACATATTGCAGTTTGGATTTGCGATTCGTTCACAACTTTAAAAGGTTATTTTTTAATAAATAAATTAATATCTCTGCTCGTGCATCTGCTTCTGTATCTTCTCTTGAAGAAATTTTATTAAAACACCTATTTCCTATATCGTCATAATGCATATAATTTATATCCCATCTACGAATACCTTTGTCGCAAGGTTCACAAACAAGGTGGTGATATACTTCGTCAATTTCAAAACATATTGGCAATATCTCTCCAAGTTCGGCTACTGTGTAAGCAGAATAATGATACCAACCTTTTCCGTTGTTTTCTTCATAAAAACTTTGATATTTTAATTCGTCCATATCTGATAAGTTTTCCTTAAAAATTGGACGATTCCAATAAAACAAACTTTCTTGTTTTACCCCTAAGTCTTTAAGTTTTTTTGCAAGTTCTAAACTTACAACTTGTTTTTCCAATAGCATATTTTTTTAATTCAACTTATTTTTAATCCACTCAATAATCTTCTCCATACGTTCAGCCCTAAAAGCTTCAAAGGTTCCGACATACCTTCCAGCTTCGGACTCCTGCTTGAACCACACATACATCACATTGCGCAATCGTTCGCTCGGTGTCTTGCTATCTACCTCTGCCTTTGTTTCCGGGACCAAGAAAGCTATTTCCTTCTCGTCCTCGTTTGGCACAAAACAAAGCCATCCTTCAGTATTACGAAAGCCCATCACGGTCATGTATTCTTCGGGCGTCAGCTCACGTGTCTCGAAGTTGAGCGAAGCGGACCCATCCTTGCGAAGTCGTGGAGGGTTAATCAAAGCCGGCAATATTAATTTGGAAGTGTTTTTCTTTGTCATGATTATTTTAATTTTCTCTTTTCCCAAAATAGTAAGATTTTTAAATCTGCTATGGCCATTTCTATATCAACTTGTCTTTCTGTTTCCTTACATAGGTCATAACCAGCCCTGTGCATCTTTAAGTAACGGTCTATTTCTTCTCTGTTTCCAGTATCAACATGTAGGTAGTAATTCATTTCCGTTGACAGTTCCTCTAAATCTTTTTCTGCCAACCTTAATGCTTTTTCTAAATATGATATAGATAACTTTCTCATAAATTTTCCAATAAATTTTTATTACGACTATTTTTCCTATCTAAATAAAACTTGCGTGCGTGCTTCGGCATTCTTCCCCAATCACCGACAGCGTGCTTCTCTGCCGACAAGTGCTTCTTCTTTTTTTTATTTCTTAATCGGGTCATATTTTTACCTTCCACATCCTTGCCCTGTTAGCGAAATCTACTTTTTCGACGAAATAGAAACAGGGCAAAGTCTAAAAGCTATTCAGCTACAACCTCGGCAAGGCCTTTCTCCACCCAACCAGCACCTACGGCTTCCGGTACTTCTTGGATAGAACCTACTTCGAGCGCTGTCTCTTGCTGGCTTCCGTCTTCATTCAACGGAAATATCTCACCAAGAACTTTATATTTTTTTAATTCTTCACTCATAGATTTTTTCTAATTAATTTTTCTTATAATGTTCGACCGATTTTCTGGTAATTTATTTAAAATAATTCTTCCACTATCTTTTTAACAACTTCGCTCACTACTCCATTGCCACACATCTTATATCGCTGACTGTCAGATATTTCTTCGATCTTACCTTTCTCGGTCATTCCAAACTTAGTCCAATCGTCTTGCCATGACATAAGGCGTTCGCATTCTACCGGCATTAACTTTCTGATTTTGTTTTCCTTCTCTAAATAATGCGGTGAAGTGTCAACAGTGAAAGAAAACTTATCCGACTTCAACACTCCTGTTCCTCCTTTCTTCGGATTTCCATTTCTCGGGAAGTGACTGATTACGAATGGATGTTTTTGTGAGCTGAATCCGCTTTGGCTTTGAAGTGTTGGTGCAACCCCCCCCGTGTCGTACACCCGATAGTGTTGTGACTCCCCTTTGTTGATAACTTTGATTTTCGCATCGAGTTTATTTTCAATAATATATGTTCCGGTTGTTTGGCTTTTATCGTATCGGGTTGTAAGGGTGTTCGAGTATTGTCCTTGTACCTCATTAGCCTCTTTACCATTGTCTCGCTTAAAAAATATTTCTTTGGGACTTTCTTCTCTAAAACCGACAACAAAGATACGCTCTCGGTTTTGAGGGACACCAAAGTCTTTGGCGTTAAGAATTTGCCACCAGAGAGAATACCCACTTTCGGAAAAAGCAATAAGGAGGTTGGCAAAGTCCCATCCGCCTCGGCTAGACATAACTCCTTTAACGTTTTCCCAAATGAAATATCGAGGCCTTTTACTTCGTAATCCTCGTATGAACTCCCAAGCGAGAGATGACTTTGAACCGGCAAGTCCTCTCCTTTTGCCAGCGATTGAAAAATCTTGGCAGGGAGAACCCCCTGTGAGCAAATCAAAATCGGCAACTTCTTCCCATTTAATTTTTGTGATGTCTCCATAATTTTTAACTTTCGGGTAATGGTAATTTAGGACCTCGGAAGCATACTTATCAAACTCACTGAAACCGACACATTTCCAACTTTTAGGAAGCCCTTGACCTATCCCTTCCACTCCGCTAAATGTTGAAAAATACTTCATAACTATTTCTTCAAAAATTTTGTCTCCAATTCTTCAATCGCAGTCAAAATTTGATTAACGACAGTTTGAGGATAACCGGAAGTATTGGCCAATAAAATTAATACCGCTTTTCTATTAAGACGACCATTCAACAAAGCAGTCACTTGCCTTGAAAGCATCGCTATGTTGCGAGCAATTTCCTCAACTGTTTCCCTTGCCTTCTTTTCTTCTTCGGTCTCTTTTTCTTTTGTTTGATTTTTTGACATATTAATTTTCTAAAGTTACTTTGCGACCTATTAATAATTTTTCATACGCTTCAATCGTTCCCTTTGATTTTTCGTCTATCACTATTTTTTCAACTTCAACCTTTACCTCTTTTTCTGTGACTGATTCTATGGACACACCAATTTCTAAAATGTCGTTTAACATTTTAGTGAAACGGATATTTTTATTTATGTCTTTAATTGAACATCCACTTTGGATATAAAAATCCATAAAATTTCCTCCCGAATGTGTCATTAAAAATGCAATTCCAATTTCGTTTTCTCTATTGCATTTTGCATAAATTGTTCCGTCGTCTTCTTGAGTAAAGATAAAATCTTCTTTTGGTTCCCACTTACCATTTCCTAACACAATATTCTTTTTTAGATTTTCTATATTCATATTTTTTTAAGTTTTAAATAATCCGACCTGTTTAAATGTTGTAATTTCTTTGTTGCCTAACTCCGGGACCCGATAGACTATTTTTTGATATGGTGAGCCTTTAAGCTCATAGATATAGTCTCCGCCGTCCTTCTCATGTTTACCTTCGACGTTCCACCCTGCGCGCTTTAGGTCATTGATTCTCGCTCCGAGCCGTGAAATATAATTCTTCAAACAGTAATTGCGCGTAATGAAACCATCAGTCAGTAATTTTTCTTTTATAAATTCTAATTGTGATTTTTTCATTGTCTTTTTCCTTTGGCGATTAATGTTTCAAACTTTTTATTTTTCTTATCCTCCTCGTCCTTGAGATAATCGGCGTAGCACTTCTCGGGCCTGCAAATTTCTTCAATCAATGTGTTCAGCTTTCTTGGTGTCAGTGTTGGCGCTGCGTTCGTGATTCTCGGCCTCCATTCTCTCTGTTTGTTTTCAATCAATAGGCTTATTTTTCCATTGGCGAGCCGAAGCTTTTTTCGGTAGTAGTAAATCGTGCCTCTGTCTATATCAAACTCTTTGCTTAACGGTGTTGGTCTTTCGTTTATTCTTTTGAGTAATGCGCGGAGGCTTGTGTTTGATAATTTGTTTTTTGTTAATCCGCTCATAGTGTGTCTAATTGTGCTATTCCATTGTTTTAATTCACGCTATTAATCTGAAATCTCTTTTAATTTCTCGCTCTTTGGTTGTCCGATAAGGTGTGTTTGTCCGCTCTGTATTAAATAATTGACCCTATTTTTTGCTTCCTCTATGACACCTTGATAGGACTTACACTTAGCATTGATTCGATTCCAGTCTTCGGGGAAAAACTCATATCCGTAATTCCACCCCATCGCTTTGTGATAGTCTGGTAAAATAGAAATGATATTATTTCCTGCAACAGAGCCATTTTTAAATATGGCTATCTTTCCCGACACCATTGCATAAATTGCTTTGTCTAATTCCACCTCGTCAATAGAGATAAAATCACTTTTTCCGAAACCAATTTGTACTTTGAAATATTTATCCATAAATTTTTTACACATACCCACGACCTTTATCTTTCTGTGATGCCTGTCTTTTGACATCATTAAAAACCTTAGTAATCTTTTCCTTCATTTCCCATGGAGTAGTTATCTGATATACGCTTTTCATATTTGAGCCTTTTAATTTAGGGATTAACTTCATGACTTGATCGAAGCCATATTCTTTAATTAAAAAGTCACAAGCTTCTCGTTGAGTTTTATTCGCGTAATAGGTTTTATTCTTTACGTCAATAGCTTCAAAAGCTTTTAAAATATCAGCACCTTCTTTAGAGAATTTAGCAGCTTTTTTCTTATTCCCTTTTTCCTCCTCTCCTGCGCCATTTTCGGCGCCTGTATTAGATTCAGTTAAATTAGATTCAATTAGATTAGATGCGATAGGGTATCCATACCCTATAAATTTATCTAAAATATCCTTTGGAATAAGCTTAATCTCGTTTTTTATGCCAACTTGCACCTTTGAACTGCCTTGATTTTGATTTTTAATAAAATTCTTTACTCCAATCCACCCTTCTAAATAAAATATTTTTTGGTCCTTGGTGAATCTTTCAAGAATTTTTAAAATCATTTCCTTATCTATCCCGGTCTCTACGGCGATTTTTTTAAGAGGTATTTCATAAATTCCCGATATATTTGTCGATGTATTCGTCAAAAAATACAAAAACAAAAGTTTTTCTATTGGGTCTAAATTTGAGGTGTAGTTATCGTCCCAAAACTTTGTATTTATCATTCTTGACCTAGACATTGTTTTTTCCCTACCGGCTCCGCCTACTGAAAGATAATGAATAGTAGGCGGAGATTTCGGGCTTACTTAGAATGGAATGTCGTCGGGGTTAATATCCTCGTCGGGATAGTCATACCCTTCGCCTTGAGCCACGCTAATATCTTTGCCACCTTCGGCCTTGGATGGTTTTTTAATGTCGTTGTTTTCTCCGTCCTTCGCTTGAGGCTTAGCCCCAAACTGGACCTGCTGTGCTTGAACGTAAGTGATAAATCTTGTCTCGCCTTCCTTTTCGTATTTTCGAGTTTTCACTTTACCTTCAACGATCACCTGCTGACCCTTGACCAACCACTGCGCGCAGGTTTCCGCGAGCGTGCCGAATATCGTCACATCGATAAAATCAGTAACTTCCTTTTTCTCTCCGTTTGAGGTCTTATAATTTTCGGATATTGCTAGCCCGAAATTAGTGACCTTGATTCCCCCGGATGTGGACCTAAGCTCCGGCTTCTTTGTGATTCTTCCCACTAAGATTGCTTTATTTAGATACATGTTAGTTTGATTCCTCGGTGTTATTGTTTTCGACCTTGGCGGTAGCCGCTTTTCGCACAGTGATAGATTCTCGCTCAACTTTTTCAACTCCCTCTGGTAATTGTCCATTTGCCTTGACGATGTTGTTAAATTTAATCTTGGCCAAATCCTTATCGATGGTCATGATATTGTTTGCTATGCCCCATTCTTTTATTTTCGGATTGGTTGGGTCAAAGCCGAACATCGTCTTTTTCACGATGGCAAACGAATCGCCGGATGCCACTTTAATGGACTTTAGATTGATTGCCGAAAGGTCCGTGATTAACTTCGCTTTCAGCT